>JAJYCH010000016.1:0-7332 GCA_021778575.1 Planctomycetota bacterium | reverse complement strand
GCTTGTTGAACGGCGGGCTCCGGGGCAGCTTCGAGCCGTTAAAGACGTACTGGTCGAGGACCCAGGTTTTCTCGATCGAATCGTCCGACTTCGATGCCGAGTCGAGCGCATAGGCACAAAGATCCTTGAACGAGACGTTGTTGTCGTGAGCGATGACGCGGAGCTTCTCGAACGCCTCGCGGATGACCGAGGGGACCGTGCCGCCGCGAACCTCTTCGACCCAGCGGAACTGATCCTCCAGCGGGTTGCTCGGCCAGGGGGCGTCGGCCAGGTAGATCGTGAACGGATACTTGACTCCATCGAAGTCGACCGGAATATCAAATTTTTTCATGCCAGGTTTATTGGATGTGATTTCGCGGAGCCGCGCGGCGTCCTCGGCTGTCGGCGTGCCTCGGGCATCGAGAACTTCGGTGGTGTTGATCCCGAGAATCGGAACGCCCCAGATCTTCAGCCACGATCGCAGGGCACGAACTTCGCTCGAAGCGTCGCCCTGCTTCTGGTACGCCTTGGCCAGCCCGGCATAGGCGACGGAGATATTGTTGCGCAAATAGAAGTGCCACTGGGCCTTGCCCAGCGGATCGAGACCCAGCCGGAGCGACTCCAGGAAGGCCTCGGCGGCTTCGCGGTTCTGTCCGGCCTCAAGGAAGGCCGAGCCACGGCTATTGTTAAGGATTGTCAGCGTATAAAGTCCATCGCGAGCGGTGCATTTCTTGCCGATCTGGGTGGCTTTCTCGATGATCCGCCGTTTCAGGTCATCCTGTTTCTTGCGGTCGGCGCAATCGACCGCGCCTTCGACGCTCCACAAATAACCAGACAGGAATTCTTGGTTGAGAGTGAACCGCTGGTCGATCACCTGGTTCTCATAAACTTTGAGACATTCTTGATAACAATTGAGCGCCTCGTCGTCTTCCTTGGCCTCGACGTATTCGCGAGCCAGCGAGTCGAGAGCCCGGGCTCGTCGCGCGTTGAGCGTTCGCGCCTGGTTGTACTCGACTTCCAACTGGCGGAGTTGATTCACGGTATTCCGAGCATTCTGCAGCGCGGTCTTGTATTCGGGCGTCGTGGTCCTGGCGATCTGGATGGTGATGTTCGAGGTCTTGGTCTTGTCCTCGCCGCTCTTGGCGGATTCACGACGCAGGAGCGTGGCCTCGCTGGTTCGATATTCGACCAGAGTCACCCCATAGTCGGGGCGATCCTGAATCCGTCGAGCGACCAGTCCGCCGACGATGGTCGAGGCTTCCTTGAAGTCCTTGATCGCTCGCTGAATCTCGTCGCTGGCCAGATCCTTATCCTTGCCGAGAAACCGGAAGAACTTGGCTCGCGATTGCAAGGCTTGTGACAGTTCCAGTTGATACTTGGTGACCTTGGGATTGTTGTCCTGATTCTGACGACTGGTCGCCACGGCCTCTTCGAATTGACGCTCCGCCTGAGCCAGATCGCCAAGATTCTTGAACGACTCGGCGAGCTTGGTCAAGATTATGCCTTTGATCGACAAGAGCCGAGGCGAATTACGGATGATCCGGAGCCCTCGATCGACATAATTTTTCGATTCGGTCAACAAATCAATCAGCTTGGTGGCCTCGGCCTTCTTGTCATGATTACTGGTTTCGTCGAATGTCGCCAGGTTGTAAAGCGCGATCCCGACTCCGGCCAGTAAGTAGGCCTTTTTCTGATCGTCAGGTTGATATTCCTTGACGAGTTGCTGATACTGGTCACGGCTCAGAACATAGGCCTCGCGGACCTCGGCGTTACTCTTGACCAGGTCTCGCTTGATGTTCGCCAGCAGGTTTTGCGCGAACGCCAGTTCGAGTTTGAGGTCGATCGCCTCCGCCGGTTTGTCGCGGTAGAGCGGCACGATTTCGGTCAGGAGCGAGATCGCTTCCTCGGCCAGAGGGAGCGCGTCCTCGTCACGGCTCGATTCCCAGTCGATCAACCCCAGGGCCTGGAGCGAGAGGGCGAGCTGCAACCGATGCCGGGGCGATCCGCGATCGAGGGCCACGGTCTTCCGCTGGGCGAGGATCACCTCGTTCAACAGATTGACGGCTTCCTTGGTCGAGGCGATATCGGCATCCACTCGGCCCAGGGCTGTCCGGGCGTTGGCCAGGCCCGACTGGACGTTGGGATCGTCGGGATATTCCAGCAGGAACTTCTCGAATTGCGTGACCGCCTGCTTGGCGAAGTCCTCGCGAACTCCTTGCAGTCCCGGCACGTCGCGGAGATTCTCCTGGGCGATCTTCGTGACAAAGTGATCAACGGTCTCGCGAGCGTTGACGAAACTGTCCTGGGCTCGGTTGCCACTCTTCCAGGCATAGGCGAGTGCTCCGAGCGAGACGACGGTCAGGATCGCAAGCGTCGTGACGGCGACCCGCCGGGCCTGGCGGTTGATCCCGGCTCGCAGCGTCGACGCCGCGATCAGGTCGCGTTCCACGGTCGATAGGTCGAAGCCCGCTCGGACCAGTCGCTTCGCCTCCTGGAGCGGCTGGCCGTCCGAGAGCAGTCGGTCGCTCGAACGGTGATTCTCGACCCAGAGTCGCGCGGCGGAGGAGACCCGGTCGCGGACCCGAAGCAGTTCACGGTCCGACTCGATCCAGTCGCGCAAGGGTTGCCATCGGGTCAACAGGGCTTCATGAGTAATCTCGATCGTGGGTTCGCCCGACGGTCCTTGCTTGGTCACCACCAGTCGGGCCTGGACGAACGCATCGACAAGCTTGGCCGCGTCGGGATCGGCGCCGAGTTCGGACTTCAAGGCGGGTTTGCGGGTGATCGCGGCCCCCTCGCCGACGGCGACCAGCCGACGGAAAACCCGGGCGAGTTGAGCCTGGACTTCCTTGGGCAACGGGTCGAAGACCTCCTTCGCTCGATTCGCAAGTGCTCCTTCCAGCCCGCCCAGTGTCCGATACGCCTTGAGCGTGAGGGCATTGCGATCGGATCGCTTCTGATAAAGTTCGTCGAGCGTGAATTCCAGGAGCGGCAGGCTATCGGGGTTTCGCGAGGCGGCGTCGCAGAGCAGGTCTTCGAGTCGTTCTTGCGTCTTCGGATTGAACTCGAACCGGAGCCCGGCGGCGACGGCCGGCTGACAGATGATCGAGTTGATCTCGCTGGCTGTGGGCGAGAGGAGGTCGAACTGGCCGCGACCCGACTTCAGCCGGGCAAGCGCGGGAACCTCGACAAATCGGTGGTAGAAGTCGCTCCGGAGCGTGGCGATGACCCAGACGCCCTGTCGGCAGAGTTCCTCGATCCGATCTGAGAATTTTAGACGTTCCGATTCGCTGATCTTGTCAATCGAGAACAGTTCTTCCATCTGGTCGATGACCAGAACCAGCCGGGTTTGATCGAGCTGATTGAGCGTCCCGGCGATCAACTCCAGAGCGACCTTGGGCTGATCGCGAAGCTGGACCGCCAGGGCTTCGACCACGCCAAGTTCGGGCAGGGCCTGGGCCTGAACCAGTGCCGTGGCCAGCCCCAACCAGAGGTTGCCGCTGCCGTCGCTCGGGCGGAAGATCGACCGCCGCCAGGCCACGACTTCGCGGACCACGCCGGTCCGGGTGAGCATCGGGATCAATCCGGCCTTGACCATCGACGATTTGCCGCTGCCGCTGGCGGCCACCACGATCAGAAACGGCAAGCCCTCCGACGCCTGGTACAGCAGGATATCCAGCGCCGCGCTGATGGCTCGGGTCCGGCCGAAGAAGATTGGTTCGTGCTCAAATTCAAATGCTTCCAGACCCCGATACGGCGAACCTTTCGTCCAGGTGACCCGCGACGCCTGAGCGATCTCCGTGGCCGACCGGCCCTCCTGTCGCGCCTTGTTCTCCACCATCTTGATCAGGTGCATCTCGAAATGTTTTTCGAATTCCGAGGCGTCGCTGAACGGATGAAATGCGGCGGCAAGTGTTCCGTCGGAGCTATGAAACCATTTCTGGACGAATCGGTCGAGCATCTGTTTCTGCTTCAGAGCTTCGGCGGCGGCTTCGGTATCCTTCAGGCTGAAGGTCGGTTCGGCGGTCTTGCGGTAGACGATCAGGTCGGGTCGGCCGCGCTTTCGGTGGCCCTCCATTGCATTCTCAAATTCATATTCGGTCCCGGACTGATAGCTGGTCCCATCGTCGCGAACCAGCGATCGTTTCAGCGGCGTGCCCAATCTCGACCAGAGAATGCAGACAAAGAAGTCGGTCTCGGCCGGCTTGGTGATCTGCTCCTGAAAGGTGCTTGTCGCCAGCAACGGTTCATGTTCCCAGATCACCGCTTCGAGATGAAAGATCGAGGCGTTGCGGTCGGCCACACGCTGGATGACCTTCTCGGCGGTCACGCGTTCGCCCGCGACATCTCCCGGCGACGAGACAAAGATCCGGACCGTGCGCGACGACGATCCGGCCGGGGCATGGGATAGCACCGGGGCGACGGGCTGGTCATCGACGAGGATCAGCGAGTGGCTTCCCAGGCCGATCCGATCACCCGGCGAGACCGTCGTGATCTGGTCGATCCGCCGTCCATTGACGAACGTCCCGTTGGCCGAGCCCAGATCTTCGATCTGGATGGTCGTGCCTCCCCGGGTCAGTCGGGCGTGCCGGCCGGAGATCATCGGCAGGTCAATCGTCAGGTCGGCCTGAGGGTCGCGACCGACGATCATCGGTCGGCCCAGAAACCGGAGGACCGCCTCGGCGGGATTCGCGCCCGAGTTCTGGGCCTCGCCGGCGCCGAGAAACCGGCTCGCCGGGACGGCGATCGAGCCGAAGAAAAGCGTGTCGGCCTCGGTAACGGGAGCCCGAGAGATCCGCCGGTCCCGTGACCCGAGAAACGTGCCATTGGTCGAGCCAAGATCTTCGATGAACGAACCGTTCGGCCCCAGTTCAATCCGTGCGTGATACTGCGAGACCACGGATTCTCGGATCACGACGTCATTATCTTCCGCGCTGCCGATCCGGACCGAGCGGACGGAGTTTGAAGCCGGGTTCGGCTCGCGGAATTCGGGCCAGGGAAGCGGCACCGCGCTCCCGAGCGTGATCACGTCGGTCCGGCGAACGAGGGTGGAATTCTGAACCGGCTGACCGTTGACGAAGGTCCCGTTGGTCGAGCCGAGGTCATCGAGATAATAGGCACCCGAGCGATACTGGAGCCGACAGTGCCGCCCCGAGACCGTCGGTTCACGGACGACGATATCAGACTCATCCGAGCTACCATAAGTCCACGATGACTGATGATTCATGTTAATGACCGGCTGTTAATGTTTTACGAGGAATCATGCCATGGATTTGCGCAGGCTCATTCACTCGCCCCGTATCGTATCGGTTCCCGACCGATTTGGAAACGACTGGCCCGAGCTGGAATCAGAATCAGCCGGGAGTCCAGATCAGGAGAGTCTCCGAATCCGGATTTCTGAATCCCAGCGAATTCGCCAGCGCGATCGACGCGGTATTCTCGGAGCTGGTGACCCAGATCGGCCGTTTGCGACGGTCGTTGACGATCGCATCGACCAATGCACCGGCGACATCGCGTCCGAGCCCGAGCCGACGATAGCGAGGGTGGGTCACGACGCCGATCTTGTCGTGAATCAGGTCGGATTCGTAGGTCCAGGCCAGGGCGATCCAGCCCTCGGCCGTTGCGACGCCGATCGCCAGGCCAGACTCGATCAGCGCCTCGAACGAACCCCAGCTTCGGAGCGCCCAGGACGGAGCAAGCTGGCGAAACCCGGCCTCGGAATCAATCGATAATTTCTGATGTTTCTGTTGGCTTACGGGTCGATCGCGTGATTGCCAGCCCCGCCAGGTCCGGATGGTGGCGGTGGCGACGGGTTCTTCGCGGCTCCGGACGGGATTTTCCCACGATCGAGGGGCGAGCAGAGCGATGGTCTGGCCCGGCAAGGTTCGGGCCAGCCAGTCGAGCGCGGGTTCGGGCTCGCCAGTGGCGAACGCCTCCCAGCGGTTCTCGTCCCCCTCGCGAAGCCAGACGACGCTCGAAGCCCGGTCGGGACGATCTCCCCAGAGACCGGGTTGTTGATGGATCGAAGCGTGGCGGAGCGCCGTCGAGCGATGCGAGACCGGCTCGGTCCCGAGGAGCCGGTCGACCGTCGCCGGTTCGACCGGGATCACGCGATTATCCAGCGAAACAGGATGTAGAGAAAGGCCGAGAGGCTCAGGCAGACCGGCAACGTCAGGACCCAGGCGATGGCGATGTTCCGGACCGTAGACCATTGCAGGCCGGTCCCGTTGGCGGCCATGGTTCCGGCGACGCCCGAGGAAAGAACCTGAGTGGTGCTCACGGGCAAGCCGCCGTAGTCGGCCAGCCCGATCGTGGTCATCGCCACCAGCTCGGCGGCCGCCCCCTGGGCGTAGGTCAGGTGCGTCTTGCCGATCTTTTCGCCGATCGTCACGACGATCCGCTTCCAGCCGATCATGGTTCCGGTTCCGAGAGCCGTCGCCACCGCGATCAGGACCCAGTCCGGCGCGTAATAGACGGCCGAACGGAGCCCGTCGCGGCTTTGAGCCAGGCGCCGGCGCTCGTCGGTCTTCAGTGTCTTGCCCTCGATCTTGTCGATCTCGGCCAGCGACGTATCGACCTGGATCAGGTTGGCCCGAAGCCCCCAGCGCTCACCGGTGGGGACTTCGTTCAGCCCGGCCTTGCCGGCCAGTTGCTCGCGGAGTTCACGGATCTCCGCCAGTTTCGTCGCGCGGACCGGGGTGGGGGTGTAGCGTTCGATCAGTTGTCGGGCCTGGTCGGTCGCCGCGATGATCCGGGCGACTTCACCGGGGCGGACCCGAGAATCGAGCGCGTAGTGCGCCGGGAGGATGCCGATCAGGATCAGCATGATCAGGCCGATCCCTTTCTGACCGTCGTTCGAGCCGTGGGCCAGGCTGACGCCGGTGCAGGTCAGGAGCAAGGTCCCGCGAATCCAGCCGGGCGGCGGTTTGTCGCCTTCGGGGGGTTGGTACAGCTCGGGAACATTGACGAACTTCTTGACCAGGGTTAACAAAAGTGCCGCTAAAAAGAATCCTAATAGCGGCGAGATCAGGAGCGAGAGCCCGACCTCGCCGGCCCTGGTCCAGTTCACGCCCGAACCCAATCCCCTGCCCGACAGGGCCGAATTCGCCAGTCCCACACCGAGGATCGATCCGATCAATGTATGGGAACTCGACGCGGGAATCGCGAGGAGCCAGGTTCCCAGGTTCCAGGCGATGGCCGAGATCAACAGCGCCATCACCATCGCCATGCCCTGCGACGAGTCGATTGATACTAATAAGTCGACCGGCAAGAGGCTGACGATCCCGAAAGCGACCGCCGTGCCGCCCAGATAAACGCCCAGGAAGTTGCAGAAGCCCGACCAGACCACGGCCT
>JAJYCH010000651.1 GCA_021778575.1 Planctomycetota bacterium | reverse complement strand
AGTCTGGTAGGGTCCGCTGTGCGGACCGCGTTTGCGGCCTTCGCTCGACCACGGGTCGACGACCAGACCTTCGAGATTTGTCGATCGAAACCACGGTCCGCACAGCGGACCCTACAATTGCCCCACCACTTAGCAATCCTCCTGGGTATTGCAGCCAAACCCTTGACACCGATCGGGATTTCCCGAGGGCTCGGCCGAATCGCGGGTCAGCGCGTCGAGCACCGAGCAATCGCCAGGCGTTAGTCTGCGGATTTCGCCTTACCCGCTTTTCCCTTGGGAGCCTTCGTCGACTTGGCGGAGGCGGATTCGGTTTTCTTCGCTTCAGCGGTGGGACAGAGTTTTCGGAGTTCGCAGCGAGGGCAGTCCGGTTCCCCCTCGACACACGTATCATGTGCAAGTTCTTCGAGAAGTTCGCTGAACTCCAATCCTCGATTTTTCGGCACCGCGCGTTCGAGACTAGAGCGGAGGGCGGGAATATCAGTGGCTTCCTCGACCACACCCAGCCGGGTCAACGCCCGGAGAGTCGAGGCGTCGACCGGTATCGCATGGCCCTGGAGGGCAAGTCGCGTCACCGTGGCCAGGACGAAGTCCGACGCCATCGCGTCGTACTCTTCGAGGGCCTTGACCGACTCCTTCTGCGGTTTCTTGGTCAACGGTTCGAGGTTGAACCCGTAGGTCTTCTCGAACAGTTGCCGCAAGAATCGGCGAATCCGGAAGGCTCGGCCCTCGACGTCGGTCATCGTCGCGAGGACGCCCTGGATCTCTTCCAGCGAGCTGACCCTGACCTCGTTCCAGTCGAAAAAGCCGTCCTTGAATTTGGCGAGGGCCTGATTGGCCTGTTCACGAGTGGAGTCTTCGTGACAGATCCCGTAGACCACGGCCTCGAGAATGGTCAACTTCTCGACTGCCGGAGCAACTTTGTAGCGCTTTTTCAGCAGGGCCTGTACGTCGGTCAGGAGCTGCGCTTTACTCGGTGTGGCCATGGGCTCTCTGCGTTTACGGGCGACGAAGGGTTCGAAGGGAAAATGAGCCAATCCACCACGGGAACGGCTCCCTGTCTGCACGTCAACCAATCAGTCTTCGACGGCTTCCTCGTCGTGAAGGATCTCGGAGGAAGTCAGTCCAGCCGGTTCGCTGACCGTCGTCGGGTCGGAGTCGGGCTGGTGCTGGCTCCGGTCGAGAGCCAGGGCGTCGTCGATGATTTTCGACATCTCGATCGAGCGCTTGATCCCGACGTCACGCTTGAATGTTAAATGGGGAGTACTGCGGGTCTGGAGCCGGGCGGCAACTTTCGCCTGAAGGAAACCCGAGGCGCTCTGGAGCCCCTTCATCGCCAGAGTTTGCTCCTGGTCGGTCCCCATGATCGAGACGTAGACGGTGGCGTTCCGGAGGTCGCTGGTCACCTCAGAGCGGAGGACCGTGATCCCGGTCACCCGAGGGTCGGACACCTCGAACAGAATCGCCGACGAGACAACCTCGCGGATCGCCTCGGCCATCCGCAGACTTCGGTGGGACGGCATGATGTAGGACCTCACGACAGTGGCGAAAAACCTGTGGATCGTCGATCAGGTGGTCAGTGGCATTGATGTCAACGAAACGGGCGAAATCATTGAGTAGAACGTTTCACTCAAAGCAGCTTCCGGACCGACCGGGGCGGGTTCAGAGTTCGGTCATCTCGCACTTCAGGACGTCGACCCGGGGGTGGGCGGTCACCGCGTCGGCTACCCGGTCGAGAATTTCGCGGACTTCTTTGCGGGTCGCCGCGACGGCCGCGACTCCCAGAACCGACTCCGACGGATGAGTCGAGCGGTCTACCTCGGCGACCGAAACATTAAATCGTTGATGAAGTTTGTCGAGAATCTCCTGAACCGTCCGGCGCTTGGCCCTCGGGCTGTCGACGATCGAGACTTCCAGGCGTAGCAGCGAAAGATACATCGGTCGGGAATCTCGGTCGCGACGACGATCGAAATCAAGTCCAAAACGAGAAATCAAACCGCGACCGGAAGCCCAAGCCTCCGGTCGCGGTCACGAATTCGATCCCCAATCAGAGCGTCCGGCGGATCACGTCGATCCGGTAGGCCTCGATCACGTCGTCGGTCTTGATATCGTCGTAGTTCGTGATCTTGATGCCGCACTCGAACCCTTCGCGAACCTCCTTCGCATCGTCCTTGAACCGCTTGAGGGCTTCGATTCCACCCTTGTAGATCTCGCGCCCTTCACGAATCAAGCGGGCCTTCGCCGAGCGCTCGATCACCCCCTGGGTCACGAAGCAGCCCGCCACCGTCCCGACCTTCGAGATCTTGAACATCTGGCGAACCACGGCGCGGCCGAGGTGAACTTCTTTGTACTCGGGAACCAACTGGTTCTCGACGGCCTTCTTGATCTCGTCGGTCACCTGATAGATGATATCGTATCGACGAATGTCGATCTTCTTCTCATCGGCCATGGTGACCGCGCGGTCTTCGGGAGCCACGCGGAACCCGATCACGATCGCCTGCGAAGCGTCGGCCAGCAGGATATCGCTTTCGGAGATGCCGCCGACACCCTTCAAGAGAATCCGGATCGGAACCTCGGCGTTTTCCAGCTTCGCCAGTTCCTTGACCAGCGCTTCCAGCGAGCCCTGGACATCGGCCTTCAGGATCAAGTTGAGATTCTTGATCTGCTGCTCGGCCATCTTGCTGTAAAGATTCTCCAGCGTGATCGCCTGGCGCTCGCCGAGAGCATTGCCACGCGAACGGTTGCGCCGGATATCGACAATCTCGCGAGCCCGGGTGATATCGTCGATGACGGCGAATTTTTCGCCGGCGGTCGGGACCTCGTCGAGGCCCGAAACTTCGACGGGCATTGAGGGACCGGCTTCGAGGATCGATTGCCCCTTATCGTTGAAGATCGCGCGGACCTTGCCGAAGCCGTCGCCGCAGACGATCGCGTCGCCGACTTTCAGCGTCCCGTCCTGGACAAGAACCGTCGCGACGACACCACGCCCTTCGGAGATCGACGATTCGAGACAGGTGCCCGACGCCGGTCGATCGGGGTTGGCCCGGAGGTTGCAGCGCAGTTCGGCAACAACTCCGAGCATTTCCAGCAGTTCCGGAATTCCTTTACCCGTGAGGGCCGAGGTCTTCACGACGGGCGTATCGCCGCCGTATTCTTCCGGAGCCAGATCCTGCTGCGACAGTTCGCCGTAGATCTTGTTGTAATTGATGTTCGGCAGGTCGGTCTTGTTCAAGGCCACGACGATCGGGACACCGGCGGCCTTCGCGTGAGCGATGGCCTCCTGGGTCTGCGGCATCACGCCGTCATCGGCCGCGACGACCAGGACGACAATGTCGGTCACGTTCGCCCCGCGAGCCCGCATGGCCGTGAACGCTTCGTGGCCCGGCGTGTCAACGAAGGTGATCGGCTGCCCTTCGTGAACCACCTGGTACGCACCGATGTGCTGGGTGATTCCGCCGCTCTCGGTATCGACGACATTCGCCTTGCGGATCTTGTCGAGGAGCGAGGTCTTGCCGTGGTCGACGTGCCCCATGACGGTGACGACCGGCGGCCGAACGACGAGCTCGGGATCGGCCTCGGCCGCCTCGCCACGCGCGG
>JAJYCH010000650.1 GCA_021778575.1 Planctomycetota bacterium | reverse complement strand
TGACGAGAACGGTGGCGCAGAGGCCATGCTTCAAGGAATTGGCACGTGATTTTTCTTTACCTTCAACGGTCCTGGGACCGGTACTGAGCTGGGCATTTTGACGGTTGGCGGCAATGCGAGCTTCGGAAGTGGCCATGTTTGGGGTTCCAGGTGAATGTTTCGCAATTGAAACGATTTCCTGGATACATTCATAAATAAAGCGTCCCGATAATCACAGTTCGTTCGAATTCTATTGATTATCGGGCCGTTGCTCGACTGATTTCTACCTTACGCGACATCGCGTAATCGAGTGCCGCTCGGGCCTCCTTGAAGCTGGGATCGATCTGGAGAGCCGCAAGGAGATCGTGGATCGACTCATCGAAACGTTTAAGCCGGCTGAACATGATCCCCCTACAATAGAAGAGCTTGGAGTTGGTTGGATCACGGTCGATAGCCCAGCCATATTCCGTAGCGGCGCTCAAGAATTGCCCGGCATTGTAGAAAGCGAGCCCTTTTTCAGCCAGATCCAGCGACTCTTTCCGCTTGAGTTCCCTGATACGCTCAAACTCCAGACGCTCGGTCTCGGTCATCTCTTCGGTTGGCTTGGTTCTTGAAGCTGGGCTTGATAACGCGAAACCTCCAGTAAATAAAGTGAGACCAGGAGGGATTTCGATCGAATTCATCATGGAGTCTGAATTATTCGTGTATCCGCCACCGGTCGAGCCGATGTTGGGATTCTGCCGCTTCGTTCCAGGAACACCGGTGTAAGGGTTAACATTTCCGTAAGTGGACCAATTATTCCAAAAGTTGCCGTCAGGGGCAGATCTCATGTGCGGCGACACATGAGTACCCCTGCCATTGTAATATCCCCGGACCCCGACGTTGCCCCCTCCGTGTCCATGTCCGCCCGCCGAAACGCCTGGCACCGCTATCAAAAATGAGATGATGGCTAGGCGGGTGATTCTCAAAGTCATTGCTATAACACCTTCCTAGGTTGTAACTCGGCACTTAAAACTCTGTGGTGAAACTAAGAGAACGTCCGGGCCCTGACAAGTGATGGTGGCAAAATGCATCAACACAATCGATATCCGTACCCCCGGTTCGCAACTCGGACCCTTCGCCGTTAGAAGTCGCCGGTTCCACGGGTCTGAGTACCTTACCCGTGGCTTCGGAGATTTGGATTCACAAAATACTTGTGACTGGCAAGCGAATCCCATGTCGTTCTCAAATGCTTCTGGTGACCGAGGAGCCCCGCGATGAGCGACGAATTCGTGATCAGTGCCAAGCCGAACCAGGTGATGAAGGAGATCTTGATCGAGCCGATGTCGGGTCTGGGGACGATGACTGGGTTCCTGGTGGGAATCGTCGTGGCTCTCGGGTGCTTTGTCGGCGGGGCGGCGATTCAGTCGCCGACGCTCCTGATCATCTCGATCCCGCTGGGCATCGTTTGCATCTGGGGCCTGTGCGGTTTGTTCACGGTCAACCCCAACGAGGCGAAGGTCTTGCAACTCTTCGGCAACTATCAAGGCACCGTCCGCCAGCCTGGGTTGCGCTGGGTCAATCCGTTTTTCGCCAAGCGGAGTATCACCCTGCGAGTGCGCAATTTCGAGAGCGAGAAGCTGAAGGTGAACGACCTCACGGGCAGCCCGATTGAGATCGCGGCCATCGTCGTCTGGCGGGTGATCGATACTGCAGAAGCGATCTTTCATGTGGATGATTATAACAATTTCGTCAAGGTCCAGAGCGAGTCAGCCCTGCGGAACATGGCGCTCAGCTATCCGTACGACTCGCACGAGGCCGGCGAGGTTGCCTTGCAAAGTCACACGGCCGAGGTGGCCGAGCACTTGAAGACAGAGATCCAGGAACGGCTGACGCAGGCGGGGGTCGAGGTGATGGAGGCCCGAATCAGCCACCTGGCTTACGCCCCCGAGATCGCCCAGGCGATGCTCCAGCGCCAGCAAGCCTCGGCCATCATCGCCGCCCGCCAGAAGATCGTCGAAGGAGCCGTCGGCATGGTCGAGATGGCGATGGAACATCTCGCCACCAACAAGATCGTCGAACTTGACAGCGCGACGAAGGCCAGTCTCGTCAGCAATTTGCTGGTGGTCCTGTGCTCGGAGCGTGGAACGCAGCCGATGGTTAGTGTTAGTTCGTGAGCCCGAGATATTGTTGGAACGAGGCGGCTGAAAAACTTGACTTGGTCGTGCCAGGTGGCTACACTTGGGGCATCATAATTCGGTGCGCATCTTATCCAGAGTGGCTGAGGGACGGGCCCTGCGACGCCACAGCAACCGGTCGACCGCAATGGTCGACGCTGGTGCTAACTCCTGCCCTGTTGTTTTTTGGGGTGTTTTTCACCTTGAAAACTGATGGGACAGATAAGATGGTCTGAGGCAAGGGGGCTCACGCCCCTTCGCATTCAGTCCCTCCAGATCCCTCGCGGGATCTTCGCCCTACCCGTCCCCACTCCCACAATTGATACGACCGACGCACCCTGGGACCGCCCGGAGATGGCACGATCGCCGTCCAACGGGTAACGTCGGGAGATTCGCCGGTGTCCGAAGAACTCGCTCTGGGCCTGAAGTGTCGACTCTGCGGCAAGCTCTACCCCAAGGAAGCTCTCAACTTCTGCACCGAGGATTTCGGTCCGCTCGAAGTTGTTTATGACTACGACGCGATCGGCCGGAAGCTGGACCGCGCGACGATCCAGTCACGCCCCCGGAACATGTGGCGCTACAAGGAACTCTTGCCCATCGACGGCCCGCCGACCGTCGGCCTCCACGTCGGCGGAACTCCGCTGATCAAGGCCGATCGCCTGGCCCGAGCCCTGGGCGTGGCCGAGCTTTACATCAAGAACGACGCCGTCAACCACCCGACCCTGTCGTTCAAGGACCGCGTGGTCGGCGTCGCCCTTTCCAAAGCCGTTGAGCTCGGTTACAAGACCGTCGGCTGCGCCTCGACGGGGAACCTCGCCGGTAGCGTCGCGGCGAACGCGGCGGCGGCGGGACTTGAGGCGTACATCCTGATCCCCGACAACCTTGAAGCCGGTAAGGTCATGGGTTGCAGCGTTTACGGCGCGAAGGTGATCGCCATCAAGGGGAATTACGATCACGTCAACCGGCTCTGCTCGCAGATCGCGTTCAAGTTTGGCTGGGGGTTCGTGAATGTCAACCTTCGGCCATTTTATGCCGAAGGTTCGAAGACAATGGGCTTCGAGATCGCCGAGGATCTGGGCTGGCGTCTGCCCGACCACGTGGTCGCGCCGATGGCGGGCGGGAGCCTGATTGGCAAGATCCACAAGTCGTTCAAGGAGTTCGTGACGCTCGGGCTCGTTGATGGGCCGGTGACGACGAAGATGTTTGGTGCCCAGGCGACGGGCTGCAACCCGATCTCGCACACCGTCAAGACCGACGCTTCGAAGGTCAAGCCGGTCCGCGACCCGCAGACGATCGCCAAGAGCCTGGCGATTGGTGACCCGGCCGACGGCTACTTCGCCTCGAAGTTGATCCGTGACACCGGCGGCTGGTCGGAAGACGTGGACGACGACGCGATCGTCGAGGCGATGAAACTCCTGGGCGAGACCGAGGGGATCTTCGCCGAGACCGCCGGCGGCGTGACCCTGG
>JAJYCH010000649.1 GCA_021778575.1 Planctomycetota bacterium | reverse complement strand
CTCCGGTCGCCAGAGCGAGAGCAAGCTCTCGCACTCCAGATCAGGGCTTCGTCGGAAGCCCGAGGGTCGGGTCGACCAGAGCCCCCCAGAAAATCTGGGCACACCCGAGCCCACCCTCCATTTGGGGTTTCCTCGTTCCCACGGAGGACACTCGAAGAACCTCGCAAGTGATTGTCGGTTGTAACCGGATTTTCTGAGAATCGAGCTTCCCCTGGAGCCTGGTTTCTGTATCATCCGGGCATCCCAAGGAGGGGACCGATGAAAAATCCAATCGTGTCACGAGCGCTGGCGGTTGTCCTGTCAATGTTCTTCGGCCTGGCGCTGGCCGGTTGCGCGTCGTCGAAGGCGACGTCGAACAAAGAATACCAATGGCAGGACATGAGCACCGGCAAGAGCTTCTTCAACAAGCCGATCTCGTCGTCGCAGTCGTCAACGACGCCCGCCACGCCTTGATCGCCGGGATTCTCAACCGATCCGAGCGATGACGTGGTCAACGTCAACGAGCGAGCCGACGAACGTCGAGTCTCCCGACCAGTCCCCCTCTGGGCGTCGATGGCCGACCGCGATCGCTCTGAGGCCCGAAGTGCGCGCCGATTCCAGACCGGTCTGCGAATCCTCGATCGCGACCACGTCGTTGGCCGGTAGACCCAGCTTTGCCAGCGCCAGGCGATAGGCTTCGGGGTCGGGCTTGGTCGCGGTCACGTCTTCCTTGGCGACGACGAATTCAAACGCCCCGACCAGTCCGGTCGCGGTCAGGACGGCCTCGACATTGCTTCGCCAGGTGGTCGTCACCACCCCGAGCCGGATCTGCGCGGTGGTCAGTCGCTCGATCAGCCGGGCCAATCCCGGGTAGATTCGCGGCGAGTCGGCCAGGAGTTGCCGGGTCAGTTCTTGCTTGCGGGCCACCCATCCTTCGACGTTCCCGCCGGCGATCTTCCGGCGCTCGAAGACCTGCGCGACGAACGCGCGGTCGTCCACCTCGGCGGCCTGGGCGCAGACCTCGTCGGTCTCGATCCAGCCCATGACGCCGAACGTCCGCTGCCAGGCGGCGACGTGGACGTTCTCGGTATCGGCGAGCACTCCGTCAAAATCGAACAGCACGGCGCGAGTGGGCATCGACTTCCTCGGATCATCTGATCATTGCGTTGGCGAAAGGATTATTTAATTGCTTCAGATTGCTGTCTCATAATAAAGCGCCCGAGCAGTGGAACCGCGAAAGAGTATTTTCCGTGCCTGTTCTTGTAGACCAAACCCATATCACTGAGTTTGGCCAGGAGTTGATTTGCGTGGCTTGGACTGAATGGGTTCTTGATGAACTCCTTGGATTTTTCCGAGATTTCTTGAACCGTGAATTCGGCATCGGCGTTCTCGAGATGGGCGATCACCGTCAGCAAATGTCTCTGACGATCGGTCGCTCGGGCCCATCGCCCTGCGAAGAAGTCAGAATCGAGTTTCCGAACGATGTCATTGAACGGAATGGGAATATTGTTGGGCAGAGAATCGTTTTTCTTGCCATCAACCTTTCTAATGGCAACATCGTAAACTTCCCGCCCGAGGAACTGGATAAAGTAGGGATAACCACCTGACAGATCGACGATGCTGTTGATCATTTGTTTGCTCAGAATAACTGGGCATTTAGAATCCTTGATCGGTTTGGTAATCGCTTCCTTACTGTCGCTGGGAGCCAGCCGATCCAAGAAAATGATGTGGAACATCCGCTCGGAGAACGTCCGAGCTTCAACAAGCTTGGGGAAAAGTGTCGGGAGGCCTGTAAGCGCCAGCATGAAAGGAATTTTTTTCTTCTGGATCGACTGAAAGACGTCGAGCATCAGAGACAACGGATACTGCTCTTTCGCAGCATGGTCGGCGAGATTTTGAGCCTCGTCGTAGGCGAAGATGAGGCCTTTGGGACTTTGGCCTCTCATACATGACCAAACAAATTCAAGGATCGCCTTCAATTTGTCCGAAACAAGGCCTGGGGTGTTTTTGTACATTTCCGACATGAATGGAAAATCGAGCCGAACTTCATCAATGTCCTCTGTTTTCTCAAATCCGAATCGGGGAACATTCTGGCGATCGACCACAATCGACGACGTGATAACCGCCAGATCGGTCAACAATCGGATGGAGATTCGCTCCTCCGAAATACTCGCTGCTTCGGAGAGGTCGTCGCCGACCCACAACCAGCCATCTTGCATCGCCAAAGGCTTGAACGTCTCCAGGAGAACAGTCTTTCCGACGCCACGCAATCCAGTCAAAACCAAATTTTCCAAGATGATCTCTTGTGTCAGCAATTTGCGGAACTCGCTCTGCTCTTTGGTGCGACCAGCCACGTAGGGAGGCATATGACCTGCCCCCGGTCGAAAAGGATTGCTAAAGATCGTCTCGTGTCCGGTGGTCATGGCATATAGTCCTCGATCGTAAATTTATAGTAGCCGATAAATTTAATGTATTGGCTGAGATCGAAGAAGTCAACCAAACTTTGGCTAACCTGCTGTTTTTCACAAGCCCATTGGTTCGACTCGTTGACAAATACCTCTTCGCGAGAATCTTACGCCTGTGTTGCTTGCTAGAGATATTCAGGAATTCTCTCAGTTATTAAACCTCATTTTTCCAGTTTCAAACTCGAAGTCACGGCATGATTTATGGTGGAGTTTCGTGAGAAATCCTGCGCAGTTGACTTTCCTTCGTTGCCCATCTAAGGTTGCGTCTTCTCTCCCGTCCACTTTTTCGACGATGCAACCGGAGCACGCGCCATGGCTCGACCCGTCACTCTGTTCACCGGTCAGTGGGCCGACTTGCCCCTCGAAACGATCTGTCAGAAGGCCAGCCAGTGGGGCTACGACGGTATCGAGCTCCCCTGCTGGGGCGACCATTTCAACGTCCAGAAAGCCCTGAACGATGACAAGTACTGTCAGGGCCGCCACGATCTTCTGGCCAAATATGGCCTGAAGACCTGGGCAATCTCGAATCACCTGACCGGCCAGCTCGTTCTTGACGTGCTCGACGCCCGGACCGACGACTGGGTTCCCGCCGAGTTTCGCGGCAATAACGAGAAAAAGCGGGCCTGGGCGATCCAGGAGATGAAGGACACCGCCCGGGCTGCCGCCAAGTTGGGCGTGAAGGTCGTCAACGGCTTCGTCGGCTCGCCGATCTGGCATTTGCTCTACTCGTTCCCGCCCGTTTCCGACCAGTCGATCGCCGACGGCTTCAAGCTTCTGGCCGACCTCTGGAACCCGATCCTCGACGTTTTCAAGGAAGTCGGCGTGAAGTTCGCGCTTGAGGTTCACCCGACCGAGATCGCCTTCGACCTCTACTCGGCGGAGACGGCGCTCGAAGCGATGGAGCATCGCCCCGAGTTCGGCTTCAACTTCGACCCCAGCCACCTTCTCTGGCAGTTTGTCGACCCCGTCGCGTTCATCCGGGCCTTCCCCGACCGGATCTACCACGTCCACGTCAAGGACGCCGCGCGGACCCTGGACGGCAAGACCGGAATCCTCGGCTCGCACCTCAACTTCGGCGACCCCCGCCGAGGCTGGGACTTCCGCTCGCCGGGCCGAGGCCAGGTCGACTTCGAGGAGATCGCCCGGGCCTTGAACACGA
>JAJYCH010000648.1 GCA_021778575.1 Planctomycetota bacterium | reverse complement strand
TGAGACAGGCGATGATGGCTTCGATGACTCGACCGGTCTCGTGCGGGCCCCTGACGCGGATCGAATCGACTCCGGCTTGCTCAGCGGGATAGTCATTGCCGCCGGGGAACAAAGCGTCTCCGACGAAGATCATCTCGTCGATGGTAATGCCGAGAATGTCTCGAAGCTTCCTGATCCCGTAGGCCTTGTCGATCCCGGGCTTCGTGACATCAATCGAAGTCGCTCCGCCCAGCCGGACGGAAAATTCCGGAATCAGCGTGTCGAGAAACGTCTTCATCTTGTTTCGTTTCGCGAAGTCGGGGTCCCATTTCACTTTCTCGTCCAATGGGGCTTGCTGACCCAAGGCGGAGAAGGTGATCTGGCTGCCACGATCCTGGATGACCTCGCCCCAGACCTTCTCGGACTTCTGGCCCGACTGCTCGATCATCTTGTTCAGGGAGTCGAGAATCTTTGACTTTTGTTCCTCGGTAAAATCTTCCGAGTAGAGGTTTTCCCATTGGTTGTCATATCGGTAGAATTTGGTTCCGCACGTCGGTAGCAACGACAGATTTTTCAGCCCGTCGCCGGTTTCAAGATGCGAAAGCACCTGCTTTTCAAACTGGGACCAGTCGCCTCCGGAGATCACGGCGACTTTGGTCGTGCCCAGCAGCCTGTTGAGAAGCGTGGCCATCTCATCATCAAGCGAAGCCTTGCTCTGAGCGAGAGTTCCGTCGAGATCAAACACAATGAGCTTTTTCATGATGAACTCTTTCTGCTTACGCATCAGGCAAGCGATTGTTGTCCAGGGCTGAAGTCTTCGAGGGTCGCATGGACACGGTCCGAATCCTGCTGGTTTTCCTTCGAGGGGTGGTGGATCTTGATCTCGTTGATCACGGATCGAACTCCGAGCACCCTCCGAGCGACCAGTTCGGCCACTCGTCGGATCGAAAGGTCGGTGACATGACCGGTGAGGGTCGCAACGCCTGCCTTGACCGTGGCCTCGACGGCGTCGTTCTGCACGGCGACTCCCGGCATCCAGCGGAGTTCGAGCTGTAGTTCCTCAAGAATCTTCCCGTCGAGTGTATCCTCATGCATCTTCGGTGCCCTTGGAGGTTTGGATTTGTCACTCTCTCGAACCCCAAGCCGCGACAGGCTCACTTCACGGAGAGTGTTTCTTGGCCGAGTGGTACTCTTTCCGAATCTTCTCGATATCGACTGACGGTGGCGGGAAAGTCAGCTTCAGACTTTCGAGATGCTCCACCACGATTCGAGCCACGGCCAGGTTCCGGAACCACTTGTGATCGGCGGGGATGATGAACCAGGGGGCTTTCTCGGTACTGCAACGCGAGAGTGCCTCCTCGTAGGCTGCCGTATAGTCGTCCCAGTAGCCGCGCTCCTGGTAATCGGCATCGCTGATTTTCCACTGTTTGGCCGGGTCATCGAGCCGATCCTTGAACCGTTTGAGTTGCTCCCCTTTGGAAATATGAAGGAAGAACTTCAAGATAATGGTGTCGCCCTCGACGAGCCCGGCCTCGAACGCGTTGATTTGATCGTAGCGACGAGACCAGACCGATTCGGGAACCAGATTGTGAACCCTGGCGATCAAGACATCTTCGTAATGCGAACGGTTAAAGATGGTCGCGACGCCCCGGGCCGGCGTGACACGATGGACCCGCCAGAGGAAATCGTGGTCGAGTTCAATGGTCGAGGGTTGCTTGAACGACACGACGTTGCAGCCCTGAGGATTCATCGAACCGAGGATGTGATTGATCGTCCCATCCTTTCCGCCGGCGTCCAGCGCTTGCAGGCAGATCAGGAGAGACCGCCGTCGATCGGCATAGAGCAGCTCTTGCAGGTCCCTGAGCTTCTCCCGATACTGCTCGATCTCCTTGGCCGCATCCTTGTGTCCTTCGTGATGGTTCTTGTACCTCGGATCAAGATCCTTCAATTTGACATTCGTACCGGGCTTGACCTGGAATCGTTCGAGATATTTCAAGAGAGCTCTCCTGCCATGCGCGGGTGAACGAGGAAACCACTCGGCCGGGAAAGGACCGGGCGAGTGGTTTCCTCGGGACGATCAGCCCTTCTTCAGCTTCGCGGTGAGCTTCTCCAGCTCGCCTTTGATCGTGGAGAGATTCGCCTCAAGCTTACCCTTCACGAGCACGACCTCATCGTCCCAGTAGCCGTAGGGTGCGTAGTTGTCATAGATGTCGTAGGCTGCCGTGCCATATTCAAAGTTGGCGGATTGGGCGGCGTTCCGGAGAAGGTCCGCGGCGGCCATCAGATGCCGTCCGGCCGTCTTCAGGTCGCTTTCATCGAGCGCCTTGGAGGACTTGAAATGGTGCCACTTGGCGAGCACCACCGAGGCATGGGCGAAGGCATTGTCGAGCTTCCTCGCCAACACCGGCTTGCCACTCTTCAGCGCTGCCGAGTAGTCCATCAAGTCGAGGCGGACCGTGGAAAGGTCTTCGGCCGTCGATTTCTCCGCTCGCTCCTGGGCGTATCCCAGCCAGGCGATGGCCTTATCGATCTCGGCGCTCGCAGACTTTTCTTCCTTCTCGCGATAATGCCGGCGGGCGTTGTGCAGTGCCGTTGAGAAGTCGTCGAGGAACGGGTACGACCAATCTTCCTCAATGATCACCCAGCCCGGCGACGCCTTCGGCTTCTCTCCCTTGACGATGGCCTTTGCCTTGTCGCCTTTGGCGACGGTCTTCGGCTGGTCCTTGCCGTCGGCCTTCTTCTTGGGATCATCCGCAAACGCCATCGACGCCATTCCGGCGACCAGGAGGGTCGCGACCGCAACACTGTTCTTGTTCATCTGTTGCTCCATGTCAGGTGAAGGTGTCGGGAGATCACGCGCCGACGGCGATCGATTCGCCGTGATACGTCGCGGAACTCGCGTCGGTTCGATCGAGGATGTCCTTGGCGCTTGTCACTTCCTCGGTCGATCCGTGGTAGACCAGGAGAAGCTTGGCATTCTTCACTTCGGTCTCGTATTGAAGAACACTGTCCTTGGGGATGCCAATGCTGAAGAGTCCGGCGCCCAGGGCGCTGACCCCACCCGTCAAGGCGGCACCTTCAAGCGCGCCCACGATCCACATGACGAGCGGCCCGCCCACGAGGAGCTGGCCGACGCCCGGAACCCAGAAGAACGCCGAGCCAAACATCAGACCCCAGAACCCGCCCCAGAACGCACCCAGTTTGCCCCAGTACGCCATCCGATCGCCGGTGGTGTAGTAACCGACGACATTCTCCTCGGTGTGGAAATCCTTGCCGACGATCGACAGCTTCTTCATGTCGACCCCGCTCTTTTGCAGTTCACGGACAGCGGCTTCGGCCTGTTCATGGGTATCGAAGATCGCGACGACGGAGTTCTTCTCGGAATGCATCAGCATTGTCCTGGATAAGGGTTCGTGAAATCATCGATGAGCAAAAACTCTTCGATCAAGGGATCAGACCGTCAAGAGCCTCGGTTCTCAACTCTTGTCTTGTCTCCGGTCTGAAAACTGCCGGAAGGGAGGTTGCCGGAGAGCAAGAACACCTGGACCATGGTGCCGCTGGTGAAGACATGGACCAACGTGCCCGAGGCAGGCTCGACTTCCGCCCTGGCCTCGCGCACATCCATCCCGGT
>JAJYCH010000647.1 GCA_021778575.1 Planctomycetota bacterium | reverse complement strand
CCGGCTTTCGAGGTCGGGGCCGGGTCGGCCTCGCGCGGGGTGATCGGGAAGAAGCCTTCGAGGACGATTTCGAGAACTTCGTCGCGCGTCAGCTCGGACTGAAGACTACCGCCGATGAGCTTCGAGCCTCGTCCGGCGATCGTGACCGGCCAGCGGGCGGGCGGAGTTTCGGAGAGCAGCTTTTCCTTGGCGTTCCGGCACGAATAGCGCAGGGCGCTCCATTGTTCGGTGTCGAGCCGGGCGACGCCCAGTTTCTTCTCGACCTTGTGGGCCAGGGCCAGGTCGATATTGTCGCCGCCGAGCATGAGATGGTCGCCGACGGCCACGCGGCGGAAACCGGGGCCGCTGGGGGTCTCGACGACGGTGATCAGGCTGAAGTCGGTGGTCCCGCCGCCGATATCGCAGACCAGGATCAACTCGCCCGCCCGGACCTCGCGCTGCCAGCCGTCCTGGTGGGTGACGATCCAGCAGTAAAACGCCGCCTGGGGTTCTTCGAGCAGGATCGGCTGGGCGATCCCGGCCTGTTTCGCTGCTTCGAGGGTCAGCTCGCGCGCGGCCTCGTCAAACGAGGCGGGCACGGTGAGGATGACTTCCTGGTTTTCGAGTCGATGGGTCGGGTCATCCTTGGCGAAGCGGTCGTTCCAGGCGTCGCGAATCTGGGCGATGAACTCGGTCGACGCCTGGACCGGGGAAAGCTTTCGGGCCTCGGGGGGCGAGCCCCAGGGAAGGATCGCGGCCTCGCGGTCGACTCCCGGGTGACAGAGCCAGCTCTTGGCCGAAGCGACCAGGTGCCCCGGGACCTTGGCTCCCTGGAGCCGGGCGAACTCACCGACGATCCGGTCGGTCGCTCCGCGCCAGGGGAGGACCGTCGCACCTTCGGGAAGCTCGTGAGGGCCGGGCAGATACAGAAATGAAGGGAGCATCGGCCGAGGGGCCGACTCGCCGGGAGCGACAAGCTGCGTCACCTCGAACGCCCGGACGTCGGCCGTCGGCCGCTCACGCCCCTTGGTGTCGACGTAGGCCACCGCGCAGTTGGTGGTCCCCAGGTCGATGCCGACGATGTATCTCGAGCGTGCCATGAGAATCCGCGCACCAAATAAAGAGATCGAGACCCCGAGACGGAACCGCGATCGATCGAGGTCCGTGCCGTATTATAGACGACGACCGCCGCCGGCTTCGCCACGAATCGGGCGGAACCGCCGCGGTTCCTGATCGACAATTGGAATCTTCCTCGGAGAAACCGCCATGTCCCGCCTCATCGTCGGTATCCGCCATCCCCGCCTTGTCGTGATTGCCGCTCTGGTCGTCGTTGCCGGCTTGACGGCTCTGGCTTCGGCTCAGTTCGGCGCGGTCCAGCCGGGGCCGCCGCGTCATCTCGAATTTCTCCACCAGGAAGTCCCGGCGAATACAATCACGACGACGCTCAACGACTTCGACAAGCAGGGCTGGGAGATTTTTCAGGTCATCCCGGTCTGGGTGATCAAGAACGAGAACGCCGATACGACGCTCGTCCCCAAATCATACGAGGTCTTCGGGCGGCGTCCGGCACCGCCGAAGTGAGCGGGCCACCGCTTCGACCGAAAATGTGGCGAACTTGATTCACGGGATCGAAAAAATCCGCGAATTTCGGGATTGACCTCATCCTGGCGCAGCTTCGCCAATCGATTCAAGCCCGACGACTGATCGGGCCGATCGATAGGCTGTCGCCGGTCTGAATGCGACCCCGGCCAAACGGGGTGGCGGATGGGCGGGTACTGGTCCGGAAGGTGTCTGGATGGTCCGCCCGCCCGGCATGCCGACGATGTTCAAGCTTCTAACCGTCGTCGCTGTTCTTCTCGTTCGGGCGAATGACTCGGGCTCGACCGAGCCGGAAGTCGTCGGAGACGGTGGGCGATCCGGCGTTCCTCGGGTGATCGACGTCACGGATGGCCGGGCGTCGTTTGACCTGGCCACGCCTCGACCGAGCCGGCGGACACTGGTGGTTGTCTCGGCCCTGTCCCGGGCTCAAGGGCCGTTTCCGATCCGACTGACCGCTCGGCCCTCAAACGATCCTCAGTCGTACCAGACCACCCCCGGTCCCCTCGACAATCGCCCGAGACTCGATCCGCCGAAGGCGCTGAACTTGCCGCCCGAGGCGACCGGTCTGCCGCCGCGCCAGCGAACTTTCCACCTGATCGCCCACGGCGGCGACGTCATGCTGGCGTCGAGTTATCTCGCGGTCGAGAGTCGTCTGATCGCCGTCGGACATCGCATCCAGGTTTACGTGGATCTGCGTGATCTGGGCACCGTCGACGATTCCACCGTCCGCGACCTGATCACGACCTTTGACGAAAAGATCTACCCCGACGCCGCCCGACGGTTTGGCCCGGCCCTGGACGTGGATCGCGACGGCCGGTTCACCGTTTTCTTCTCAAGCTGGTTGAACCGATTGTCGGGCGGGAAAGTGAGCGTCGACGGCTTCGTCCGGGGAGCCGATCTCGACCGTGACCTCGGTCCACCGTTCGGCAACCGTTGCGATATGATGTATCTGAACACGCGGTTGAAAGCCGGCGCTCATCTGAAGACGATTATCGCCCACGAATATACGCATGCCGTCACGTTCAGCCACAAGGTTCTCGCCAAAGGCTCCAGCGGTCAGGAAGAAGAGGGCTGGCTCGACGAAGCCCTGGCGCATCTTGTCGAGGATTCGCACGGCTTTTCGCTCTCGAACATCGATTATCGAGTCAGCGCGTTTCTGTCCCGACCCGAAAGCTATCGTCTGGTCGTCGAGGATTACTATGCGGCCGACCTCTTCCGGAGCCACGGCAACCGAGGAGCGACCTACCTCTTCCTGCGCTGGTGCGTCGATCGCTACGGACCAGGTTTGATCGATGCGTTGATTCGCTCCGACCGGCGAGGTCTGGCGAATCTCGAAACGGCGACCGGATCGTCGTTCGCCGAATTGTTCCGGAACTGGACCATCTCGCTCTACCTGAGTGGGCTCGACCCGGACGTCGCGACCGACGGGGCGTATCGGTCGATCGACCCTCGCGGCGAACTCGAAGACTGGATTCTGGCCGGGCCTCGCGTCGCGTCGGTCGGCCCGTCCCGGTCCGACGATTCCTGGATCGGGCAGGGGACAACCACTCATTATGTGATCGTCGAGGGTTTTCCCGGAGCCAGGGGGGTGACCGTCGAGGTCGTTGGGCCGAGCCAGGCCGAGCTTCAGGTCACGGCGATCGCGCTTCCGGATCACCTGGGCCGTCCCGAACTGTCCGTCCAGCGACGCCGGACACCGGATGGTGAGATCCAGATCCAGGCCGAGGTGACTGAGCTTGACGGGACTTCGGTCCGGCTGGGGGCGCTCGCGTGGGAGCCGCTGATCCCGGCGGATGATCCACGGAAGCCTGCTTGCCGACGTGGTGGTCTCGACATGCTCGGGATCGCTCGGGCGTTCGGAACCTCGGCACTTCCGGCCCGGGGGACGCTTCGGTCGAAGGCTATCCCACTGGCGGGTTTCGGTGCGACCGAAGGTCCGATGGTCTTCAAGGCGGTTGGCACCGATGCGTTCGGCAGACGTGTCGCCGCCTGGACGATCGTCAATCTCACGGCCCGGCCCGACGAGTTCTTGCGACAAGAAGA
>JAJYCH010000646.1 GCA_021778575.1 Planctomycetota bacterium | reverse complement strand
AAGACCGATCTGCTGGCCGATTTCCATGGCCCGTTCCGACAGCGGCCCACCCTTGATGACTTCCAGCAAATAATACAGCAAATGCCCACCATCCAGAACCGGAACCGGAAGCAGGCGACGCGGCGGGCCGATCGACGACCCGATTCGGATGCCGCGCCCGGCGCTCCCAGGCGTGCCTGACATGCGGTTCGTAGGCGACCCACTGGCCGCCAGTCCACCCTTTTTCAAGGTCGGGAGAGACCTGGCTCCAGGATTTCCCCTGATATTCGGGTCGATCATGGCTCTCCCAGCCATATCGGTACGCGGGAGAAATCTCTGCCCATTGATGCGATCCCCGGGCGGTGGTCGCGGAGGTTTCGTAATGACGCCGGAACTCGGGCTCGACCTCGCCGTAAGCGAGAGCGCCCCCCGCGACCGACCCGATAAGGCCGCCCAGACTGGCCCCCGCGATCGCGCCAACCGGGCCGCCGGTGACCGCGCCAAGCACTCCGCCAGCCACCGCCGCCGCCGTACCGCCGGCTCCCATGCCGACAAGAACGTTGGTCTGTTCCCGTTCGTCAGTCTTGTTGCTAGGCATCGGAAAGTCCTCCTTCGTGGGTGACGCCTCCGGACGATCGTCCTCGCCGTCTCGCCAGGACTCTAACGGCAAAGGACGTGCCGACTTCGAGATGTCAATAATTTCTTGTTGAAAAACCTCGAAGAACTGGTTCGCACGCGGATTGGTTCTCTGGAGTGCGAGAGCAAGCTCTCGCACTCCAGATGAGGGCTTCGTCGGGAAGTTCCAGGGCAGGATCGAGCAAAGCCCCCAGAACCCGTTGGCCGAGCCCGTCTCCCCACCGCTCTGACTTCGGCTTCACGCGCCGGCCGGTTTCGTCTAGACTCCGCCATTGGTTCCGGCCAGGATGGCCAAGGAGCCCGGTGGACGGGGCGCGCGCTTCGATCAGGGAGGAACTCAACGATGCGACGGATCGCGGTGTTGAATCAGAAAGGTGGGGTGGGCAAGACGACGACCACCGTCAACCTCGCCGCCGCCTTGGCGGCCGAAGGGAACCGGACCCTGGTCCTCGACCTCGACCCCCAGGCCCATGCCACGCTTCACCTCGGGCTCTTGCCCGGCCGGTCGGGGCCGTCGCTCTACGATGTTTTGACTCAAGGCATGGCGCTCGCCGACGTCCGCCGCGAAGTCGCCCCGAACCTGTTCATCTGTGGGAGCCACATCGACCTGGCCGCCGCCGAGGTCGAGCTGATCGGCACCGTCGGCCGCGAGACGATCCTCCGCGACCAGCTCGACGCCGCGCTCGAAGACGACCCATACGACTACGTCCTGATGGATTGCCCGCCGAGCCTGGGAATTCTCACGCTCAACGCTCTGTGCGCCGCTCGCGAGGTCTTTATCCCGCTCCAGGCGCACTTCCTGGCGCTCCACGGGCTGTCGAAGCTTCTGGAGACGATCAACCTGGTCTGCAAGCGGGTCAATCGCGACCTCAAGGTCGGCGGCGTGGTCCTTTGCCTTTACGACGCCGGGACCCGGCTCGGCGGCGAGGTGATCGACGACCTCGACCAGTACTTCGACGGCCGGAAGCACGCCAATTCCCCCTGGGCCACGGCGCAAGTCTTCCGCACCAGAATCCGCCGGAACATCCGCCTGGCCGAGTGCCCGAGCTTCGGCCAGTCGATCTTCCAGTACGCCCCGACCAGCCGAGGGGCCGAGGATTACGCCTCGCTCGCCGGAGAGGTCCAGGGGCGCCCCCCCGCCTCGATCTGGATGACATCCGAAAAACGGGTCGCCGACGAGCCACCGCATAGCCTGGCGGGATAAGGACTTGTAGGGTCCGCTGTGCCGACCGTTCCCTCGATCCGGCGCCCAAGGTGACGGTCCGCACAGCGGACCCTACGAAACTCGAAGGGGTCCGCGATGAAGCTGGTTCCAACGTTTCGATTCTCGCTGGCGCTGGCGATGATGCTGGTCGTCACCGCCGCCGCGATCTCGGCCCTCTTCGTCAAAATCTATGAGCATATTCCGACCACTAATCAACCTTATCTCAAGGTCGACGCCCCGGTCCTGTTCTTGCTCTCGATCGTCCTGACCGCCATCGGTCTGGGAGCCTTGAAGGGGCATAACGCGGTCCAGATGATGCTCCAGATCACGGTGGCCTGTCTGAGCTATGTCTCGCTGATCGGTCTGGCCGAAACAGGGCGCGAGCGGCCACTGCTCTACTGGTTCCAGATCGGCTTCGGCCTGCTGGTGACAATCCCGCTCGTGGCTCGACAATCGGTCAAGACCCGGATCGAGCGCGGACCCCGGCGCAAGTTCTGGAAGAACACCTGCGAGGCGATATTCTTCGCGTTTCTGACGATGATGCTCGTCCTGCTTGGCCTCTTGCTCCAGTTCCTGGCGGCGTACGCAGTCCCGTCGCTGGCCCAGCTCAAATGATCCGCTGGGTCGGGATCGACGAAGCCGGTTACGGGCCGAATCTGGGGCCTCTGGTGATGACGGCCGTCGTCCTTGAAGGGCCCGACGACCGCCCGCCCGACGTCTGGGGCGACCTCCCCCGTTCGGTCGACCGCGCCTGGGGAGCCTCCGACCGGCTCTGGGTTGACGACTCGAAGCAGGTCTACAAGGGGGGCAAGGGGCGCGACCGGCTCGACGCATCCACCCTGGCCACTCTGGCCGCGACCGGTCAAAATTTGCCCAGATCGCTCGGCGCTCTGTTCCAGACCGTTGGCGCGGGGACTCTCGACGACGTGGAACTGAGCCGGTGGATTGACCGGGGCGACCCCAGGTTCCCGCCGTTGAGTTCCCGAACGCTCTGCGAGTGGACCGTCGCTCGTCGACCGTTCGAAGGAGCCCCCTGGCGGGTGGTCGACGTTCGCTCCGAGGTCGTTGGACCTCGACGGTTCAACGACGGCCTGGCCGCGACCGGATCGAAGGCGCTGGTCCATTTCGCGAGCTTCGCCCGGCTCCTGGCGCATCTCCGGGCGACGACGCCAGAGAATCAAAACCTCTCGATTCGTGGCGACAAGCACGGCGGCCGGCACTTCTACGGCGACCTCCTCGAAGCGGCGTTCCCCGACGCCCGGGTGGTCCGAGGTCCCGAAGGACCGGATCTGAGCCGTTATGAACTGATCGAGCCCACCGGCCAGCGCCTGACCTTGAGCCTCGCCCCTCGGGCCGACGCCGACGACGGAGCAGTGGCGCTGGCGTCGATCGTCTCCAAGGCCCTCCGCGAGCACTGGATGGACGCCTTCAACGCCTACTGGCTGTCGAGGATTAGCGGGCTCAAGCCCACGGCCGGTTATCCGGTCGACGCCGCCCGGTTTCGCCGATCGATCGAGGCCGATTGCCTCAACCAGGGGCTCAGCCCGGCCGATTGGTGGCGGCTGAAGTGATGGGCTGTTTCTGGGTCTGACCACGCTTTGCTGGGGTGGTTTTCTCGTTCCCACGGAGGACCGTGGGAACGAGATTTCCGGCAGGGACTCTTGGGACAAAATCGAGAGCTACAGGGTATACCCGGAATTTCTGGTGGGGACTCGGACGGATTGGTTATCTGGAGTGCGAGAGCTTGCTCTCGCTCTGCTTCGTGGAGCTTGCTCCACGGTCTTTGTGGGGAAACCGTTGGCC
>JAJYCH010000645.1 GCA_021778575.1 Planctomycetota bacterium | reverse complement strand
GGGTGCCCCCGGCAGCGGCACCATCACCTCGAAGGAAGAGTTCGGCGACTGCCAGATTCACGTCGAATTCGCCACCCCCAACCCGCCCAAGGGGTCGGACCAGGGGCGAGGCAACAGCGGCGTCCTGATCATGGGCCGGTATGAGCTTCAGGTCCTCGATAGCTACGGCAACCTGACCTATCCCGACGGTCAAGCCTCGGCGGTCTACGGCCAGCATCCGCCGCAGGTCAATGCCTCGAAGCCGCCCGGCGAGTGGCAGACCTACGACATCATCTTCACCGCCCCGAGGTTCGCCAAGGACGGGGCAGTCGAGTCGCCCGCGTACATCACGGCCATCCATAACGGCGTGCTCACGCAAAACCACGTCGCCCTGCTCGGCCCGATGACCTTCCGCGCCCTCGCCAAGTACAGCCCGCACGGACCGAAGGGGCCGATCGCCTTCCAGGATCACGGAAATCCGGTCAAGTACCGGAACATCTGGGTCCGCGCGATCAAGGACCCCGAATAAACAGCGATTGATTCGACAATCATGCGAACGCGGCGGGCTGGTCGAACGGTCGCCAGGCCCGGCCGCCGCGCGCCGGGGACGTCGTGCTCGACGCACTTTCCATCAAGCCTCTCTCCAGAAGGGATCTGACTTTCATGAAACGACTGCTGCTGACGTCGCTGGCGATTCTCGGCGCTTCGACGACTCTTCAGGCTCAGGACGCTCCGCCCAAGGGAGAGGTCACGAAGTACACCTTCAGCAACTCGAAGATCTTCCCCGGGACCACCCGCGACTACTGGGTCTACGTCCCCAAGCAGTACGACCCCGCCACTCCGGCCTGCCTGCACGTCAACCAGGACGGCATCCAGAACAAGGCCCCCGAGGTCTTCGATCGGTTGATCGCCGCCAGGGAGATTCCGGTCGTCATCGGTGTCTTCATCCGACCCGGCGAGGTCAAGGCGATCAAGCCCGACGCGCTCGATCGGTATAACCGGAGCTACGAATACGACGGCCTGGGCGATGCCTACGCCCGGTTCCTCCTCGAAGAACTGTTGCCCGACGTCGAGAAGAAGACGACCGCCGACGGCAAGCCGATCAAGCTCTCGAAGAACCCCAACGACCGGTCGATCGGCGGGTCGAGCAGTGGAGCGATCGCGGCGTTCACGGCGGCCTGGGAACGCCCCGACGCCTTCCGACGGGTCTTCAGCACGATCGGAACGTATGTCGGCCTCCGAGGGGGAAACGAGTACCCCACCTTGATCCGGAAGACCGAGCCGAAGCCGCTCCGGGTCTTCCTCCAGGACGGGAGCAACGACCTGAACATCTACGGCGGCGACTGGTGGATGGCCAACCAGGAAATGGAGCGGGCCCTGGTTTTCGCGGGCTACGAGGTCAGCCACGCCTGGGGGACCGGCGGCCACGACGGCCGGCAGGCCGGCGAGGTTTTTCCCGACGCGATGAAATGGCTCTGGAAGGATTGGCCCGCCGCGCCCAAGGCCGGGTTGGGATCATCGCAGCTCAAGCAGATCCTGATTCCGGGGGAAGACTGGCAACTCGTCGGCGAAGGGTACAAGTTCACCGAAGGTCCGACGGCCAACGCCAAGGGGGAAGTCTTCTTCAACGACATCCCCGAGAACAAGACCTGGAAGGTCGGCCTCGACGGAGCGGTCAGCCCCTATCTGAGCGACTCCAGGAAGGCCAACGGCGCGGCGTTCGGACCGGATGGCCGGCTCTACATGGTCGCGACGGCGACCCCGCAGATCATCGCCTACGACGCCGATCTGAAGCCAACCGTCATCGCCGACGGAATCGCCGGCAATGACCTGGTCGTCGGCCACGACGGCGGCGTCTACGTCACCAACCCGCCCGGCGGCGGCTCGGAACCGAGCAAGGTCTGGTACATCAGCCCCAAAGGGGACAAGAAGGTCGTCGACACCGGTCTGGGCTACGCCAACGGCGTGACCCTCTCGCCCGACCAGTCGCTCCTCTACGTCGCCGATGCCCGGAGCCACTGGGTCTATAGCTACCAGATCCAGCCCGACGGATCGTTGCTCGACAAGCAGAAGTATTATCGGCTGCACACCCCTGATAACGCCGATAGCAGCGGTGCCGACGGAATCCGCGCCGATACCCAGGGGCGGCTCTACGTCGCGACCCGGATGGGCGTGCAGGTCTGCGACCAGGCGGGGCGAGTGAACGCGATCATCCTCACGCCCAATGGCAAGGCCTCGAACGTCTCCTTCGGCGGCGAGAACTTTGACACCCTCTACGTGACCGCCAACGACAAGGTCTTCAAGCGCAAGACCCATGCCAAAGGCGTGAACGCGTTCGCCGACCCGATCAAGCCGCCCAAGCCCCAGCTTTGAGAAGGGAGAGGCTTGATCGGGACGTCGACGGACCTATCGGGTCGTCGACAGATAAACCGCGAATGACGCCAGCCAGTGCTCGCCCGCGTAGTCGCCACTGGCGACGTGGGCGAGCCCGGCCTCGGCGTGACGATCGGCCGAAGCTTTCAAGGCGACCAGGACGGGGTCACCCTCGGGAAAGGCCCGGCTGATCCGGTTCATTCCCCAGGCCCGGCTCAGGTTCAGGCCGTCGAGATGGACAAGCTGCGGGTCGAGCCGATCGGTGACCGTGGCGGGCTCGAACAGCGACTTCGGCTCGGATCGGGCGGCACCGGGCAGGAAGCCGGCGAACCAGGTCCGGAACTCGTCGGCCGGCAGGACGCGCTGCATCAACTCGGCCTCCATCAGGCTGGCGGAGAAGAAGTCGTTTCCGCCCGGTTCCCAGGCTGCGGGAACGTCGCGGTCCTTCGCGTAGTAAAATCGGGCGCGGTCCTCGACCAGGGCTTTGAGTTTTGCGTCGCCGAACGCGGTCGCATAGTCATGGGCGAAGGCCAGTCCGAACGCCGTGTTCGGGTGGACCCCGGTCCGGATCGGATAGGTCTGCTTGGGGAAGAAGTCGAGGTAACGCGCGGCGATCAGGTCGGAGAGCGGCTTGAGGTTCGCGGACCAGCGCTTCGCATCCGGGTCATCCCAGCCGTGCAATTCCTCGGCAAGTTTCAGCAGCCAGGCCCAGCCGTAAGGGCGCTCGAACGACCGACTCTCCTTGCGGTTGAAGTAGTCGGCCTCGACCTTCAACGCCTCGACCGTCAGGTGGGCGTCGAGGACGGCGCGGATCTCCCTGGCTTCGGGAAGTTCGGGAAACCGCTTGACGAGTCGGGCGAGCATCCAGTGCCCGTGGACCGACGAATGCCAGTCGTAGCACCCATAAAACGCCGGGTGAAGTGCCTGCGGGCTCCTGGTATCTTCGGGGCCGGACAGGACGTGCTCGGGCTTGTTGGGGTATTCTTTCGAGACCCCCTTGAGGGCGAGCTTCGCGAAGGCGCTCGCCTGAGCCGGGGTCAGTGATTGAGGAGATTCCGCGGCGAAGGTCGATCGAGTCATGACAAGCAAGGCCAGGGTGAGGAGGCTGAGAGTCGGTCGTGATCGAGACACTTTGAGGATCTCCAGCGATCATGGCATTCGCAATCAGTGGGGAAACGCTTGGAGGGGAAGGGCTTGAGCCTCGGATTCGCGGAGCCGATAGCCCTTGTCGGCCGGCAGGTCGGTCCAGCGGTCAACCTTTCCGGAAGGCCAGGT
>JAJYCH010000644.1 GCA_021778575.1 Planctomycetota bacterium | reverse complement strand
CCGGTCGTGTCAAAATTCAAGGTGATTGATGACGCAGCGATCACAACATAGCCAATAACAACAACCATCCATCCCAGAATCAGGGTGCGGGGATACTTCCCGACCAATCGAAGACCGACCAGAACAATACCCGATCCAAAAATGATTCCAATAATCACCTGAAAGAGTGATGAACTGGCGACGTTATATTGACGGATCGCCCAGAACAGAATCGCGAAATAGATCAGGGAGATCATGATATTCAAGAGGCCAAATTGCTGCCGTCCCGAAACTGACTGCTTCCTCGGCTGATCGTCGAAATCAGGCTCAGAACTTCGCAAAAAAAGTGGATCGTCACCCTTTGCCATGTTGTCCTCTTTGCCATCTATGGACATTTGTTTCAACGATTAAAACGCCAGGCGACCGATCAATTGGATCATTGGCAAATAAAGCGCGAGTACGGCGAAACCGATCCACGAGAAGATCATCAGGAGTATCACCACAGACAGCACGCTGGTCGCGAACCTCGACTGTGCCCGGGCTCTCGACTCGAACAAGTCGCCAGCGAGGTGAAGCGCTTCGGGCATGGATTGCTGATTTTCCGACCAATGGAAAAGCTGCCCGAGACCGGCTGGGATCGCGTCCCAAAGCCTGACCGCTTTTGAGAGCGGCTGGCCGGATTCGACCGCATGGCCCATCCTCTGGCAAGCGTCGGCGACCTCGGCATCACCGACGCTCGAACCGGCCAGCTCGAACGCGAGCGGCAAAGGCAGATCGGCTTCGAGGAGCATCGCCATCCGGTGACAGAAATTGGTCAAGGCGCAATAACGCAGGATCGGCCCGATCAAGGGAATCCGGCAGATCAAGCGCCACCGATCCGCCGGGCTATTCATGAGCCGAAAGAGACCATAGAGCGCCATCGGCACCACCACCAGCGCCACGAGCATCTCGGTTCCGTGATCGACGATCACCCGCGACAGGGCAATCAGAAACAGGGTGCTTCCCGGCTGATCGACGCCGAAATCCCTGAGGATATTGTCGACCGACCGGATCGCGATCGAGCAGACCAGCCGGACGACGATCAGCACGGTGATCAGCACCAGTGTCGGATAAAGGAGCGTTGACCAGAACATCCGCCGGAGTTCCGCCGCGAGGTTCGCCCCCCGGACAAATTCGGTCAGAAGATCGGCGAGCCGCCCCGACCGCGAGCCCGCGAGGATCAAACCCCGGAGGTCGGCCGGAAAGCCGCCGCTCGACACCAGAGCGTCTTCGAGCGACGCGCCCGACTCGATCTTCTTCGCGAGACTACGGAGCATGAAGCGAAGCTTGGGCGAGAGGACCTCTTCGCCCGCCGCCCGGAGTCCCGTCGGCAGGGGAACGCCCGATCTGGTCAGACTCGTCAGTTGCTCGACCAGCTCGACCAGTTCCGACCGCGACAGCCGACCGGAGACTGGCCGGTCGTCGGCCTCGATCATGCTCTCGACGATCAGGCCGTTCGCTCGAAGCTGGGTCGAGGCGTCGTCGTGACTGGTCGCCTCGACCTCGCCCGAGATCCATTTGCCCGTCGTGTCCGTGGCGTTATAGCGATATTTCGGCATTGTTGACGATCCGCTCCGATCCGACGCCGTTGATTAGTGGTTGACCGGGATCGCCAGTTCTTCCCAGAGCTGGAGCAGGGGAATGAACAGGAGCAGGCAGTAAACGATCACCGCCGACACGCCGATGGCGAGCAGAAGAATCGTCGGCAAGGCGGATCGGAGAAATTCTCCCCGGGTCTCGGCCCGTCGGCGATAGGTCCAGGCCAGGTGATGAAGCGCCGAGGAAAGATTGCCACGCCCTCGACCGTTCGAGAAAATCCAGGCGAGCAGGGGGGGGAACGCCGCAAGCTCCGTCGCCGTCAGGCTCGATCCCTCCCGACCGGCCTGGATCGAGGTGGCCACGGCCTTCGAGGAAGCCAGAAAGTCGCGGTCGCCCGACGCTTCGCCGGCCAGGATAACCGCCTGATCGAGCGGAACCTGATGATCGATCAGCAAGGCCAGAAGGTCGGCGTAGTTCGCCGCCAGGAATGATCGGATCATCGGGCCGATCACCGGAAGCCGCCGCAAGATCGGACGAAGCGTTCCCGAGTCAAGCGACGACGACTGCCCCGTCCGGAGCCAGACGAACCCCAGAACAACCAGAAGAACGGCGGGGATCGGCCCCCAGAACAGGACCGAGTCGCCCAGTCCCACCAGCCCGTTGAGCAGCTTGATCGGCGCGAGTCCAAGAACCTCGAACGTCTTGATGAAACGAGGGGCGATCTGAAACAGGAAGATCAACGCCAATACATAAGCCAGCTCGAAGACGAACAACGGATAAATCAAAGCCAGGCCGATCGTCCGCCGCATCTCGGCGTAGTGGCGAGCCAGGTTCGCCATGCCTTCGAGCGCTTCCGACAGTCGGCCCGACCGGATTCCCGCCTCGACCACGGCCCGATAGAGGGCGGGAATTCGTTTCTTCGATCCGACCAGAGCCTCGGGCAGCCGCTCACCCCGAGCCAGCCGTTCGCCCAGGTCCCCCATGATCCCGCCGAGTTGCCCCTGAAGGTCGCGACCGGCCTCCACCAACCCCCGCTCCAGCGGAACCCCGGCGCGAATCAGCGCGGCCATCTCATCATTCAAGGCGATGAGCTGGCCGATCGTCACCGATCCACCCGAAGATCCCGGACCGCCAGACAGCGTCGACAAAAGGAAGCCCCTTTCGCGCTCGTTCTCGCCTCTATTACGATTGTCGTACCCGGATCATACGGGACCTTCCCACAATTGTCGAGGGAGTTGGCGAAGAATCTTGCGGGTCTGATTCCGGTTCACATTTCCGCCGGTGAATCGGCGAACCCCAGGACGCGGCGGACCTCGGCCGGCGAGGTCTGGCCGGCCTCGATCGCCAGGCAGGCTCGACGCCAGCGACCGACCATTCCGGCCTGGAGTGCTTCGGTTTCGAGCCGATGAATATCGACTTTCGCCAGGATCGCCGGACCCAGGTGCAGCCGCTCGGGGTCGAGAAGTTCGGCCAGGACCATCCGGCCGCGATAGCCGGTCCCGCCACATTCGGGACAGCCCACGGCAACCCGGGCGCGGCTGACGGGAAGGCCGAGCCAGGCTTTGGGGTCAAGCTCCTCGGTCGAGCAACCGCAGAGCGTCCGGACCAGTCGTTGCGAGACCACGGCGAGCAGCCCACTCCGGAGCAAGTAAGGCTCGATTCCCATGTCGAGCAGCCGGCCGATCGCTCCCGAAGCGCTTCCGGCGTGGAACGTGGTCAGGACCAGGTGGCCGGTCAACGACGCCTGAAACGCCACTTCCGCAGTCGCCCGGTCGCGGATCTCGCCGACCGCGATCACTTCCGGGTCTTGCCGGAGGAGCGACCGGAGCCCCGTGGCCAGATCAAATCCCGCCTGAGGGTGGACCTGCGATTGCGTGACGCCCGCCACCGCGACCTCGACCGGGTCTTCGAGCGTCGAGAGGCTCCGACGCCCCTGGTTCGCCGCCACCAGTTCGCGAAGGCAAGCGTAAATGGTGGTCGTCTTGCCGCTGCCCGCCGGTCCGGTCAGAAGAATGGCTCCCGAGGTCTCGCGCAGCGCCTGGCCGAGCGAATCTCGAACCTCGACCGGCAGATCCAG
>JAJYCH010000643.1 GCA_021778575.1 Planctomycetota bacterium | reverse complement strand
TTCTTGCCGCCTCTGCACGATAAGATCAGCTTCGAGAACGTGACCCTGGAAAGCGGGTCGGGCAAGACGCTTCTCGAAGGCTTGACCGTCGAGATCCCCGCGAAGTCCAAGACTTCGATCATGGCGCTCGATGAGGAAGTCAAGACGGCTCTGGTCTGTCTGATTCCGCGCCTGATCGACCCCAAGGTCGGCCGGGTCCGGATCGACGGGGTTGATCTGCGCGACGTGACGCTGGAATCGGTTCGATCGCAGGTCGCCACGGTCCTTCAGGCTGACCTGGTCTTTTCGGATTCGGTGATCGCCAACATCGCTCTGGGCGATTCGAGTTACGACCTGCCTCGAATCATCGAGGCCGCCAAGCTGGCTCACGCCCACCACTTCATACAAGACCTGCCGAATGGATACGACACCGTCATCGGCCCGCTTGGCGAGTATCTCAAGCTCGATCAGCAGTATCGGATCGCGCTGGCTCGGGCCTTCCTGCACGACCCGGCGATCGTGATCATCGAGGAGCCGGAAGGTCTGCTCGACGACGAGGTCAAGGCATTCTTCGATGATACCGTGGCTCGCCTCGCCCCGGGCCGGACCTTGATCATGCTGCCGCATCGCCTCTCGACGATCCGGACGAGCGACCGGGTGATCTTGATTCACAACGGTAAGGTCGACTCCGTCGGCAATCCGAACGAGATCAAGTCGGCCAAGTTGTTCAAGCACCTTCAATACGTCGAGTTCAACCAGTTTGCCGCCGGTGAGATCGAAGCCGGCCAGATGGGCGGGTGATCACGACAGAGTGAATCGGGCGGCGTTGGAGGTTCGAGAGACCTTCCTGCCGCCCGTTTCGTCAGAACTCAACACCAATCATCCACCGTGGGCTTGATGACCAGTTCGGGAATGTTGGCTCGTGCCGGGAGCTGGACCAGGAAGCAGACAGCGGCGGCGACATCCTCGGGCTGAAGGATCGCCTCTTTACGCTCTTGCGAGACCGGGACCGGTCGGTTGGCAAGAATCGGTGTGTTCACCTCACCGGGATAAATGACCGACGATCGAATACCTCTCGGCCCTTCTTCACGGCCGATGCCGATCCCCAGCGCCGCCTGTCCGAACTTGGACGCCGAGTAACCCGCGCCACCAAGCAGGCTGGCGCGGAGTCCGGCGATCGAGCAGATCTGAATGATCAAGCCGTCCCCCTTCGCCCGCATCGCGGGCAAGAAGGCGTGAACGAGGTTGAATGCCCCGGTCAGGTTGGTCAGGATCATCTTGTCCCAGTCACCTGGGGCGAGTTTTTCGAGGCTCCGATCGCGCACGTTCGTCCCGGCGTTGCAGACCAGTACGTCGATCGAGCCGCCCGACGCAGCCAGGACCCGACCAGCCAGCGCATCCACGCCCGCTCGATCGGCGACGTCGCAAGGCTCGACCAGGGTGTCGTCTCGACCGATCAAAGCCCGGGTTTCTTCGAGCTTCGTGGCATCGCGTCCAACGAGAGCGACCCTTAGTCCCAGTTGAGCCAGTCCGATGGCCGAGGCCCGACCGATCCCGCTACCGGCCCCCGTTACCAGGGCAAACGATGGTTGACTCGACACGCTGACCTCCAGAACGACAAGAACCCCGAACGCTTCCGGACCATCAAGGACCGTGAGGCGAATGGGGCTCGATCTTCGAAACGAACCCGGGCCTCGACGCGACACGTCGAGGCCCGGCTATCGTAATCGGTCAGAACTTGAAGGGGAACAAGTAGGACATGATCGAGTTGACCGTCTTCTTCGATGTCGTGGTGTGCCTGACCGCCTGGCCGTGCTTGTTCAAGGTGGTGACGGCGGCCGCCTCGGCATGAACGGCCCGGGGCTTGACCGTCGGTTTGACGACGTGGGCCTTCGCTGTTGAGGAAGCAGCCGTTGCCTGGGTCAGACCAAGGCTGACCGTGGACCCCGAAGGAGCCCAGATTCGCAAGGTGCTGACCGTGCCCCGGAGGAAAGCAAACAAGTTAGGGAACTGCTTGGCCAGAAGCGCCGTGGAATAGCTTCCTACCGGAATCCCGTTCAAGATCACCTGAGTCATCGGCCCGGTGGGCTGCGTGCTCGTGGTGGAAGTGGACTGTTTGACGGTCGTCGGAACGTTGACAGTCGTCGGAGGCGTGACCGGGGTCGAGACGACAGTCGCCGGAGGAGTCGGCGTGGCGACCGTTGTCGGGGTGCTCACCGTTGTCGGGGTGCTCACCGTTGTGGGCGTGCTCACCGTTGTCGCAGCCGTCGCGGCGGCCTGACTCCGAAGAATCTGTTTCTCAAGAATCCCGGCCGAATTGAGAATATTGAGCCGACCGACGTTCACTCCGGTCACGTTGTCATGAACCGTCACCGAGCCTTGCTGGAGCCACTGTTCGAGCTGGGCGACCGTGGGCAAGGTGTTGTATGCTTTTTCGTACATCTGTTGCAGCAAGACGATACTGCCGGTCACCTGAGGGGTGGCGAAGCTGGTACCATCCTCGGTCGAGGTCGTGTTATTGGCACCCAGACCGGTGATCGCGGTTCCGGGGGCGGCAATCGTCACCCCCGAGGAACCTCCCGCCGAAGCGCCGAGCCGCTGGGCGTCCGAGACGAGCTGATCGTTCGGCGTGGTCGAGGTTACGCTGATGGCGTCGGAGACGATCGCGGGAAAGCCCAGGCCCTGGGTCTTCCCGTCGAAGCTGTTCCCTGCGGCCATCACAACCGGAATATTCAACTGGTCGAGCTGGGCAACGGCCTGAGTGATCTGCTGACCCACTCCACCATCGTTGGCAAAGACGTTGGAAGTGTAATTGCCGCCGTCGGTGACCGAGAGGTTCACCGTGGTGATGTTATACTGACTGTGATTCTGGATAACCCAGTCGAGTGCCTGAGCGATCTCGTTGAAGCTTCCCTGGTTGGTGTCGCCGAAGACGCGAAGGGCAACGATATCGGCACCCGGAGCGACGCCTTTATATGTCGGCGAGTTTCCGGCAATCAGTCCGGCGACGCCGGTTCCGTGTTGCCAGGTTGGCAAGACACCGTTCGCGCTACCGGTGAAATCGACCCCGGCCGACCGGTCATGGTGTGGGCCGACATCGCCGAACTGCCCTACCTTCGGGTGCGGTTGAGCATGAGTCGCCACGACATCGTGATCATCGGTTACGACGACGATCAGCAACTGGCCCATGTTGTCGACAACGACCGGGACACCATCCAGAGCGTTCCGTATGAGAACCTGCGACGCGCCCGGTCCTCGACGGGATTCCCGGTACCGACCCGCCACACCACTTAACTGATCGACTGGCCACACAACGTTCCGGGGCTGGCCGCGGTCGCCGGGCCCGCGCTGGCGGCGAGTGCGGGGTTGATGGGCGGCGTCGGCGCCGGGCCGCCGCCCCTCATCGTCGAGGATGCCGACCTGACCGGAGCCGGTGTCGCGGGTGTACAGCTCTTTGCCGACGATCTGCGTTGCTGGCCTGAGCTTTTCGATGATGAAGCCCTCACCGCGGCACTCCTCGGGCTCGGGGCATTCATCGAGAAGGCCGGCACCGGAGGCGGACTATTTCGCGTCCTACAAGCCCAGGGCTGCCAACATATCGCCGACTCCCTGGGCGACGAGGCCGCTGCTGCGGCCGCCGGGGCGGCGCGCGCCGCC
>JAJYCH010000642.1 GCA_021778575.1 Planctomycetota bacterium | reverse complement strand
GACGCTCGCCCGGCAGGTCTTGACGTCTTCGGCCACATCCTCGGACCAGTTACGAGGATACGAGGAAGCAGTCCGGGGTGGAGAGGTGTCGGGGATGAGATAGTTCTGGTTGGCCACGGTCGCGGTCCGGAGCCATTCGAGCGTCTCTGGGTCGGTCACGCGGTCGGGCTTACCGATCTCGATCGGGCCGGACGGGGGCATGTGAGCGAGCATCTGGTTCATTTCGGTCACGGCCCTCAGCAGCGCCACCGGGGCATCCAGGTGGGCTCCGAAGCCGACGACGGTCCGCTCCTCGGGGCCGGTCGTGTCGCGAGTGAGGGCGGCGAAGACTGGCACCCCAAGGTCAGACGTCAGGTCGAGCGCCCAGAGTTCCCGCCCGCGAGCCCGGAGTTCGTCGCGAAGTCGGTCGTAATAAGGCTCGGCGAAGCTATCGAGGTCGACCCCCGGGCGGCGGACCCGGCTGTACCACCAGAGCGCGACGCTATCGCGCTCGATCAGTTCCAGGAATCCCTGGAGGATTGCCTCTTCGAGCGTATTTCCGGCCGCGTTGCCGTTGGAATCGGCCAGACAGAACGCCTTGCCGATCGGGTGGTGATAGTTGAAATAACAGAAGCCTGTCGGCAGGTATCGGGGCTCCTGACGGGTCAGCGACCAGACCGGCGTCCACTCGATCTCCGCGCCGGGATCGTAAGGAATCGGGACGTGGTTATATTGCGACTTCCGGGCGTTCCAGGCATCACGCTCGCGATACTGCCGTTCGCTGAAGAGCAGACAGTCGCGGAGGTCGATAGCCGAGTCGCCCAGGTCGACGGCGCGGGCTGTTCGTCGAGGTTCGTCGCCCCGGAAGACCCCGGAGAACCGTTCGAGCCCCTCGCAGAGCCCGCTTGCCTTGGCCTGAGTATCGCTCGCCCCCTTGCCAGAGGCCATGTTGCGGAGGTCGCCTCGGAGGTGCTCCAGACTGCCGTGCTGGCGGGCCAGGTTATGGCCGGCGATGTAGACGTGCATGGCACCGCCGATGGTCGTCCCGACCCGCTCCAGCATCGTGACCGCGCCGGTCAGAGGGCTGACGTGGTGGCCGTATTTCTCCAGGGTCGTCTCGGGCTCGACGACCCGGTGCCCTCCATCCCGGTTGGACGTCTTGGTGCGGCTTTGTAGCTCGATCGGCCGGGCCTGGCGGCTCTCGCCCGCCTTGCGAGATCCGCAGGCCGGGCAGTACGGCAGGCGGATCATCGCGTGCGACCGGGCCTGCCAGGTCGTGACGTCGAACGTCCGGATCATGCCTTCCAGGGCCGGAAGGTCGCCTCGGCCGATCCAGGTGGCGACGGCATTGGCGGTCAGGCCAAGGGCCATCTGGAGCGTGGCCGGAGAGGAAGCAAGCTCGGCGGCGGCCGGTCCGGTCCGCACGTTCCTCGATTCGAGATAGCTCGCGACTGGCCGGTTCGCGCGAAGCCGCTGCGCCAGGCACTCCCAGCAAGCGGTGACACCCGGGCGGAACAGCGGGCCGGTCCAGATCTCTTGACCGACCGGGCGGGACAGCAGCCAGGTCCGCCCGGACCGGAGGGCCTCCGCGTTATAGTCAGCCAGTTCGGCCCGGAGGTAGTTGTCGACCAGGACGACCCCGGCCACCCCGTCGTCCACGACCTGGACTCCGAGGGCGTCCAGCAGTTCGAGGAAAGGCCCGACCTCCACATCGAAGGCCCGGACCGAGACGGTCGTTTGCGAGAGCCTCCGGACCGCGTCCGAGGGGTCCACCTGCTGCGCCGACCAGAGCGCGGACTCCGCCGGCGGGATGGCGTCGTCCTCATCGCTCAGGTAGCCTTTGCGTTCGAGCTGATCGAGGACGTAATAGACCTCAGCCGGGGCGGTCTGGTCCTGGAGCTGCTCGCAGATATCGTCGGGCGAGCGTCCCTCCCCGATCCAGGGGATCACCAGTTCGTAGAGCCTTCCTCGGAGCAGAGTCTGGACCGCTCCGGCGAGCACGAAGACGCCTTCGCCGGGCAACACGTCAACGCGGAAGTGGGGTTTGAATCGCGGGAACTTCAGCATTTCGAAGGCGCTCTCGACCGGGTGGAAGATCAGGAATCGATCACGAGTCGGGCGAGCCCCGGCCGGTCGACCGGGGCCCCCGTACCGAGGTCGGTCACATGGACCAACCGGCCCCCACTCAAGACTCCACACAGCCTCCGCACCCGCACCCGCACCGCCCGCACCGCCCGCAGCCGCCGGAGAAGGAATCGGCACCCGCGGTCGGGCTAAGCTCCTCCTCGCAGAGGTCGCCGGCCGGGTTTGCCGGAAGGATGAAGTGACGGACCGAGTCCGAATCCTCGACCACGTTCACCTGAACATCGGGTGCGATTTCCAGCCCGTTCTCCCGGAGCACGGCCTTGGGATTCGACAGCAGGCGGTCCCGGAAATCGTCGTCGGCCCAGGCCCGGGCCACGATCAGGCTCCATTGCTTGTCATGAGAGCGCTGTTGATCAATCACGTCGTTCCTCCCTCTTCATAATAAACGGGTCACGCCGAGCTCCGAGCCGTCAGGCCCCCTCCGGTGCGAGACCCGCGCTCCACACCGGCCGGATCATCGAGACAGCACAAATCACACCGACTCGGGTCTGATTCCCTCATTTTTCACCACGGGGTGTTGGAGGCTGGCCGACGACCCGTAGCAAGCCTTCGCGCAAGAGCCGACGGGCCAGGACCAGTTTTCCCGAGTCGCCCAGTCCTTCCGGGAGGTCGCCGACCGCGAATCGCCCGGCCTTCGCCACAAATTCCAGGGCGGAAGCGATCTTGATCGGGCCGCCGACCTGGCCGCCTGGGAATTCGAGCGTCACCCATTTTCCGTCCGACATCACGCGACAGATCGCCCCCGGGCTCTTTTCGAGGACCGTGCCCGGATCAATCGTCTCGAACTCCGAGGACGATGAAAAATGGGCGTCGGGCAACGCTGAGAGTTGCCCGAAGAACTTGTCTCCGAGGCCGAGGATCGCTTCCCCAATGCGGCCGTCTCGCGCCATGATCGCAAGCAATTCCCGGAATCGCCCCTCGAGACCCTCGGGCACAGACCCGCCGCCCAGGACTCCTGGCGGGATCGAGCCGCGGAAACGCTCGTCGCGGCGGCTCAGATCATCGAGTGCCTCGTGGATCAGGTCGCTCCATCGTTGAATATTGACACCGACCGTCAGGTGGAGCGAGCGGACGTCCGACGTGAATGCCTCGTGAACGAAACCCCGAGGAATATAGAGCAGGTCGCCCGCATCCAGGCGGATCTCTCGGGGCGACCCGAGCTCGTTCCGAGGAACATTCAGCTTCTCGTCCACCAAGGGGAGTGGCCGGGGTGCCCCGTAGAGCCGCCAGGTCTTCGCCCCCTCCAATTGCAGAACGAAAACCTCATGGGTGTCGAAATGGACATCGAATCCCTGCGCCCCGGGTGGAGTCAGGTACATGTTCGCATGAACGGGGAAGTGGAAGATTGCTTCGAAGTGGCGACAGAGCGCGGCGATCGGCCGCCATCGCTGCTGCATGGACATGATGACGACCGTCTTGCCTCGACCATAGGCCTGTCCGAGTTCCGCAATCCCGGGATATCGGACACCACCTGGCACCGGACGATCGGCAAGCCAACCCTGCACGAAGGACGCC
>JAJYCH010000641.1 GCA_021778575.1 Planctomycetota bacterium | reverse complement strand
AGATCGGGCAGGGTGATCGCGCCGGTCTTCCGCGAGAGCTGGCCGATCCGATTGCCCAGGACGCCCAGAACCGTCAATGGGGCCACCATGTACGAGGCAATCCAGAGCCCGACCACCCAGCCAAAGCTGTAAACCAGCGACGGAAACCCCATGAACGTCCCGCCCGACATCACCGCCGCCGTCAAAGCGACCGCCAGCGCACCGAGCGAACGATTGCCCAAAAAATACTTCTGGAGAAAGCCCGCCTTCCGGCTGGCGACCAGGTTCGCCACCACCCCCAGGCCCAGCGAGACCAGCGTGAACAAAGCCAGAGCCAGCAACGTCGCCGGATGAGCGTGAATCGCCTCAGCCTTGGGCATCAATCACCCCTTCGCGAATATCCGCCTGCAACTCGGCCGCGTGATCTCGCCCGAGATCGTCGTCAACCATGTAGAAACCCGCGAATCCGATCGTGAACAATGCGCAAACACCCCAGGGGACCAGATAACCCCAGAAAGCCCACCACGGAACCCCCAGGATCGGCCGGACATCGGCCTTCGTCAGCGGATGATCGGGAGTGCCATAACCATACATCCACGAAAAAAAGCAACAGTAAAGAGTCGCCGCGAGCCACACCACTCCAATGATGATTCCCTCACGGCGCGAATTGCAAACGACGGGATCAGTCATGAGTCGCTCCTGGGATCAGCGGGTAGCGGGTAGCGGGTAGCGGGTAGCGGGTAGCAGGTAGCGGGTAGCAGGTAGCAGGTAGCAGGTAGCGGGTAGCAGGTAGCAGGTAGCAGGTAGCGGGTAGCGGGTAGCGGGTAGCGGATAGCGGGTCGCGGGTCGCGGGTCGCGAGTCGCGGGTCGCGAGTCGCGGGTCGCGGGAAGCGGGTCGCGGGAAGCGGGTCGCGAGTAGCCGGTAGCAGGTAGCGGATCGCAAAGTTGATCCACTTTTGTGTCCGTATTCGAGTTGTCTTTTCTGGCGACTATCTACCAATGACCGGCCCCCCGCAAGCTGCAAAAAGAGCTAACCACTAACTGCCTGCCGCTACCTGCTACCGGCTACCCGCTACCTGCTACCTGCTACCTGCTTTTCAAAGAAAGCGAATTCTCAAAGAATTCCGTCAGTTGCTCGGCCACATATTTTCGCCCGGGTTCTTTTCTCGACGAGTGCCGTTCCTCGGGCAAGGGGAGCATCCGGAACTTCTTGTTGGCGGCGATCAGGGCCGTGACAAGCCGGGCCGAGTGGCGGAAGTGGACGTTCTCGTCGATCATTCCGTGAATGATCATCAAGTCTCCTTTGAGCCGGTCGACCGCGTTCAGGACTGACGAGTCGTGATACCCTTTGGGGTTGTTGATCGGCGTGCCCATGTAGCGCTCGGTGTAACAGGTGTCGTAACCGTCCCAGTCGGTGACGGGGGCGATCGAGACACCCGCCTTGAACACCTCGGGCGCTTCGGTCAGGCAGCGGAGCGTCATGTAGCCGCCGTAGCTCGACCCGGAAACTCCGACTCGGGTCGTATCCACGTCGGGCCATCGTTTCGCGACGAAAGCCACGCCGTCGGCCTGGTCGCGAACCTCGACCGAACCCATGTTCCGGCGGATGGCCGACTCGAACGCATGACCGCGCCGGGCCGAACCGTGATTGTCCATCTTCCAGACCGCGAACCCGCGCTCGGCCAGATGCTGGGCGTTCATGTCGGCGGTCATCGTCCAGTTTTCCGAGACATACTGGACGTGCGGACCGCCGTAAAGCAAGACGATCAGCGGAGCCTTCGGGCCGAGCGCCTTTGACCTCGGTGCGTAATAGGCCCCGTAAAACCTGGTGCCATCGCGACCGTCGAACGAGACGATCTCGGGAGGAGTCAGCTTAAGCCGATCGACCCGGGGATCAGAGAGCGCCGCGTCGTCGATCGTCGTGATCACCCGGCCATCGCGGGCGACGATCCGGGTCACTGGCGGCCGGGATCGGCTGGTGAACGTATCAACGTAAGTCTCACCATCAGCCGCGACGACTGCTTTATGAGTCCCCGGGTCGAAAGTCACCTTGGTGATCGGTCCACCGTCGAGCGAGACCCGGTAAAGATGCTTTTCGAGCGGATTCTCCATCCAGCCCGAGAACCAGACCTCGCGCCGCTTGGCGTCGACCTGCTCGACCGCATCGACGGCCCAGTGGCCCGAGGTCAGGTCGCGGATCTTCTTGCCGTCCTTGTCGTAAAGTTCGAGGTGACGGAATCCGGTGCGTTCGGACGACCAGAGGATCTCGCCGGAATCGAGCACACGGAGGTCGTTGTGGAGGTTGATCCAGGTGTCGGCGACGTCTTCGAGGAGGAGTTGGGGCTGATCTGGCTTCGAAATATCAACGCGGAAGAGCTTGAGAGATCTCTGATCGCGCGAAAGAATCTGCACAAGACAATTCGAAATGCCATACCATTCAACCCTGGCGAGATAGGCATCGTCGATCAAACTGGGAAACTCGAACCACTCTGTCTCTTGCCAATTTCGGGTCTCTGTCCATCCAAGCCTCACCTTGGCGTTGGCCGCACCGGGGAAAGGATAGCGGTGGGTCTCGACCGAATACTCGCCACCTTGATGAACGATCTCGAATTTAGGGATGTGTCGCTCGTCTGTCTCCTGATAGATCACCCAGGGTCCTGAAGGCGACGGCCAGTATCCTGTGAATCGGCCCATCTCTTCCTGGGCCATGAATTCTGCAAGGCCTCTGGACAACCCATCTTCATTTTTGACGGTTCCATCTCTTGGCCCGGAAAGCAATTGTGCTGGTGGCCCAAAGGGATTTTTTGATTCATCGAAGTTCAGGTCGATCTTGAACAAGTGATTGTCGCGGACAAAGACGACTGTTGTCCCATCAGGACTGATCTGGGGATCAATCTCCGGGCTTTCCGTCTGCGTGAGCCGCACGAGCGGACCATCCCAACCCTTCAACATATAGAGATCTCCGCCCAGCGGAATGATCGCCACGTCCGCCTTCTGGGCTCGAACCACCGAGGTGATTCCGGTCTCGCGGAGCCTCTGACGCTCGCGCCTCAAGGCTTCTTCCTTCGAGACGTTCGCGTCGGTATCGCCCGATCCCGGTGGTCGGGCGATCACCTTGGGGACACCGTCGGCGAGGTCTACCTTCCAGAGCACCCGGCTCAGGCTGGTTCCTTCCGACTTCAAGTAGGTGACCGACTTGCCATCAGGAGTGAACGCGAACGAGCCAGGAGCAACGGTACCGGGAGCGGGAAGCCTGGCGATGGTCGCCGCGTTGATTCCTTGGCGACCTCCCGCGAGCAAGTCGTCGGTCATCTCCGATCCCGATGTTCTGGCCACGAGGCCCCCCATGAGCATGAGCCCGAACGTGGAAAACCAAACGATTCGGCGAATTCGCATCACCAAGAAGCCTCGGTCGGAGAAGTCGCGTTCAAAAATGTCTTCAAAATGGTCGACCAGATGAAGCGTGGTGTCAACCCCCACGACGACCCGGCGGAGCACGATTAGAATGAAGGAGAGTGCCCAGATTTTTTGGTGGGCTCTGGTCGGCGATCCCTTGAGCTACCCGAGAAAGCCCTTTCTGGAGTGCGAGAGCTTGCTCTCGCTTTGGCGACCGGAGCTTGCTCCGAGCCTGAGTGACTGGGCAAAAAGGCGTTCCCGACGTGGA
>JAJYCH010000640.1 GCA_021778575.1 Planctomycetota bacterium | reverse complement strand
GAGGTTGGTTGACTCCGGACACCAAGGGACGATGGCCAACGTGGATTCTGTGGAGTAGCCGATCCAGAGCCCTCGGAAGATTTTGCGATTCTTGACGGAGATTATACTGAGATGAAGTTCTCCTGGATCATCATGCTGAGCATTATCTCGATCATCACTTTCGCCGCCCCGGCTTCAGCGGAGCGAATGAGTTATCTCGATAATGGTTCGATCCGGATCGGCGTGGATCTCGATCTGGGTGGAACGATCACTTTTTTGGCCGATTCGAAAACGGGCGAAAATGTAGTTAACTCTCATGACCTGGGGCGGCAGATCCAGCAATCGTATTACTCGGGTCCGCACCCGTTTGGCGAGGCTCACCCGGGCTGGAAGGGATGGCCGTGGAACCCGATCGGGTCGGGCGATGTTTATCATCACCCGAGCCGCGCGGTCGAGCACTCGAACGATGGCAAGACGCTGTTCGTCAAGACGGTCCCGATGCAGTGGGCGTTGAACAACGTGCCGGGTGACTGCACGTTCGAGACCCGGATCACACTCGAAGGACGGGTCGCTCATGTCAGGTGCCGGCTCAATAACCAACGGCTCGACAAGACCCAGTACCCGGCACTCGACCAGGAGCTACCGGCGGTCTACACGATCGGCAAGCTCCATCGCTTGTTCACGTATGAAGGCTATCGGCCTTTTGCTGGCGAGCCGTTGAGCCAGATCAAGAACGCCGGACCGCCGTGGGCGAACTGGAAAGGGACCGAGCACTGGGCCGCCCTCGTAGATGACAACGGTCACGGCCTGGGTGTCGTTCATCCCGGAATTTATGCGTTCACCGGCGGCTTTCATGACAAACCAGGGCAGGGGGGGCCGAAAGACAATCCCACGGGCTACATCGCGCCTGTCCGCAAGGAAATTCTCGACCCCAATATTGTTTACGAGTATCAATACGACCTGATGCTCGACAGCCTCGACGCGATCCGGGCTCATGCGGTCGCCCATCGTCCCAGAGACACTCGGCCCGACTATCGGTTCGCGAAGGATCGCCAGCACTGGATCCATGCCAACATGACGGACGCCGGCTTCCCGATCGAAGGTCACTTGACGCTTCATCCCGGCAAGCTCGACCCTCAGATGATCGGCCCCGAGCAGCACTGGCCAGCCGACCTGGTTCCCAAACTTTTCATCCGAGCGGCCTACTCGCGGCCTGGTATCGCCGAGGTCTTCTGGAGCGTCGCGGGGGAATCGGGATTTTCGCCCGAACGCAAGGTCACGTTCGAGGTCATCCCCGACGGAGCGTTTCATTCTTATGAGATCGATCTCGGCCCGCACTCGAAGTATCGAGGGACGATCACCGGGCTTCGGTTTGACCCCGTGGGCTCGGGCGTTCCAGGTGAGGTGGTGAAGGTGGAATTCCTCTCGTGGAGAGACCAATAGTAAGAGTCCCCCGCCCGATCCGCCCTTGTGTCGCGGGGTGGTCCGGCTAGAATGGTCACGGGTCTGCTTCGGTCGGGTCTTGTCTCCGCTCGAAAGGGTGTATGGGCGTGCGCATCGGCTATTTTGACTGCTTCAGCGGCATCTCGGGCGATATGACGCTGGCGGCCCTGGTGGATGCCGGGGTCGATCCCAAGGCGATCACCTCGGCTATCAGCAGCCTGGGCTTGCCGGTCGAGCTGTCGTTCGAGACGGTCCGTCGCGGCGATTTCCGGGCGAATTACGCGCGAGTCGTCTGCGAGCCCGAGCACGTCCATCGCCACCTGCACCATATCGAGGCAATGATCGACAAGGCGTCGATCACTCCTCGACAGGGGGAACTTGCCAAGCGGATCTTCCGCAAGATCGGCGAGGCCGAGGCCAAGGTCCACGGGATCGACGTCGCCAAGATCCACTTTCACGAGGTCGGCGCGGCCGATTCGATCGTCGATATCGTCGGAGCGGCGGTCGGTCTCGACCTGCTCGGGGTCGAGCGGTTCGAGGCCAGCCCGATCCCGCCGGGCAAGGGGTGGGTCAAGGCCGCTCACGGCAAGATGTCGCTGCCCGCCCCGGCGACGGCGGAACTCCTGAAGGGAATCCCGCTCGCCGAGTCGACCGTCGAGATGGAGCTGACCACGCCCACCGGCGCCGCCATCGTGGCCACCGTGGCCGAGGCGTTCGGAGCGCTCCCGCCCATGACCATCGAGTCAATCGGCCTGGGCGCGGGAACCAAGGATCTGCCCGGCCAGGCGAACATCCTTCGCCTGTTCGTCGGCCAGGCCGACACGCCCAGCAGCTCGGACCGGGTCTGGGTCCTCGAAACCAATCTCGACGACCTGCCCGGCGAGATCGTCGGCCACACGACGACCTTGCTGATGGCCGCCGGGGCCCTCGACGCGTTCCTCACGCCGATCCAGATGAAGAAGAACCGGCCGGGGGTGATGATCACCGTCCTCTGCGACCGGAGCCAGATCCCGGCGATGGAAACGATCCTGTTCCGCGAGACAACCACCCTGGGAATCCGACGCTACGAGGTTGGCCGCCACAAGCTCAAGCGGCAGGCCGCCGAGGTCGAGACGCCGTTCGGCACGGTCAAGGGGAAGCTCGGCTGGCTCGACGGCCGCCCCCCCACCTTCAGCCCCGAATACGAGGATTGCGCCCGGGTCGCCAGCACCCAGGGCGTGCCGCTCCGAGACGTCTACAACGCGGCCCACGCCGCCTATGCCCAGGCCACCCCGTTCGGCCCGGCGCCCACTCCGGCACCGGCTCCCGCGCCAACCCGGTCCGAGCATGGTCACAGCCATGATCACGGCCACGGCCACGACCACCATCATTGAATTGAGACAATCAACCAGGCTCGTCAACCGGATCAACCCAAGGAGGGAAACGGAGATGTCCTCGGCGCTGCTAGAGACCTTGTTCGCGCTCCTGGGGGCGGGCCTTGCCGTCACCTTGACCGTTTGCTGCCTGCTCTGGCGACGAGTCCGCGCGCTGACCTCGGCCGAAGCCCGAGGCGATCGGCTCGAATCGCTCGGGGAACCGTCGATGACCGTCGCCCTGCCCAAAACCAGAGTCGAGCACCGGCTGACGGAGGCCCGGTACGAGGTCGCCCGACGGCTCGACGACCTGGCCGGCCGAAACCTGGCGCTGGAGGCTCGACTGGCCCGGATCGAGACCTCGACGACCGAGGCGGCCATCGCGATTCTCTCCAAATCCCGACCGGCACGGCGGATTGACGCCGGACATCCGACGACTTCCGAGGGGCCAACCCTGATCTCGGTGCCCAACCTGGCGACTCCGCCATCGACGACTTCGGAAGCCGCGGCCGAACTCGATCGCCGGTTCGGCCCGATCTGGGCGATGGCCGACGAGGGAACCTCAACCGAGCTGATCGCCCGCGAGACCGGCTACCCGATCGGCCAGATCGAGCTGATCCTGGGGCTTCGCCGCCAGCTCCTCGCGGGCGGGACGGGTCCGGATGGCTGAACCGCTGGCCGAACCGGAATCTGCGTTTGTCGGGCCGTTGGAGCGGACCCGCTCGGCCGTGCTCAACGTCCTGGTGGTCGTCGGCGGTGGGATCGCCGCGAGCGGCTGGATTCTCGGTCGGCACGATCCCGACGCGGCGCTCCCCTGGGGGACGCTCCAGACCCGGCAGATTGCCCTGGGCCTACTGGTCGGGCTGATCGCCG
>JAJYCH010000639.1 GCA_021778575.1 Planctomycetota bacterium | reverse complement strand
GGCAGCACCGGCAGCGGTGTCACCGTGCCCAAGTTGACAAACGGCACAGCAGGTAAGACGACGCGTTACTGGGACTGCTGCAAACCCTCCTGTGGTTGGACTGCGAACGCGGCTCAAAATGGCAAGGTCGATCTCGATGCTCTCCGTTCGATCCAGGCTGCCGAGGCTCTCGTGGGCTTTCTGGAAGGAAATCCCAAGCTCCCCTGGCCGGCCCAGATGCGGGTCCTGGAGGCGCTTGGATCGATCCGGATCTCGATGGCGAACTTGCCGCGAGGTAAGCTCGACGTGGCCTCGGTCGTGATGAAGGTGCTCGCCGATCCCGATTCCAACTTCGAGGTCCGGTCCTGGGCGGCCTGGGCGCTCGGGATGATGAAAGTCTCGCCGACTGTCGCGCCGTTCAACTTTGGTCTGATCGGTGAAGAGGTCGGACAGCTCGCCGTCGAGATTGGCGATCAGATCGTCAAGGAATTCGATGTGAATCAGGCCAATTTTGAGCGGCAGAAGATCCAGGCTGAACATCTCACGTCCATTCTGCTCTTCCAGGTTTATCCGGCGATCATCGGTGAAGACGGCGCTCGCGACTCGGGCCTGATCCACTCGCCGCATCCTAACTTCGGGACCTCGAAGATTTATCTGACCAAGCTTGATGGCCTGGTCAAGGGGATTGCTCGGGGGTCCTACGAATTGATCCGGGCCGGTGGTGCCGCCGCCAAGGATCGGCGTAATGAACTGGACGCGAAGCTGGCGGAACTGAAGAAATTTCTGGCTCAAGGTGGTCCCAAAGATCGTCGACTGGTGCCGGGTGGACCCGAGTTCGCCCCGGTGGCCGGGCAGCAGGTGGCCGGTGCTCCCGGACCTTGAGGCTGTTGGCGGCCAGGAGCCACCCAGCCTTTTCGTGCCAGAAATTCGTGATTACCAGAAGATCAACGCCGAGTTGATCGCTCTGCTCGACCGAGGTCATCCCTGGATTCGCCTCGAAGGGGCCGAAGGTCAGCGCTTGCTGGCTTCCGGCCTCTCCGGCCATTGGTCCGCGACCATCGAGATCATCGGCCGGACCGGCCCGGAACTCGCCGCCGGAATGAACGCACCGGGATTGACGATCGTCGCCCGGGGTTCGACAGCCGACGGCGCGGGGCGAGGCTTGATCGATGGCCGGATTTTTGTGAGCGGTTCGGCGACCGATGGCGCGGGCTATGACCAGTCGGGTGGCCTGCTGGTCATCGCCGGGGCAACCGGGAACCGGGCCGGGCTGCGGCAGTCGGCTGGAACGATCGCCTTGCTCGGCCCGATCGGCCGATTGGCGGGGGATCGTCAATCGGGCGGGATTCTGTTCGGGCGGACCGGCAGACTTGGACCTTATCCCAGCCGAGGCCAGGTTGGCGGTCGTTTGATTCTGGTCGATTCACCCGAAAGGCTTGCCGACGCTGACGCTCGCGAATGGTCCCGGGTCATCGATTTTGCCTCCACCTGGTCGAGCAACCTCGCGACGTCCGAGCCAGAATCGACCTGACGGAGGGTAACCGGGTGGTCCAGAGTCGGCGAATCATCAAATTGTTGGGAATTCTGTTCGCGATCGGTTTCCTCGGCTGTTCCGAGGAACTGGGACCCGAACGGTTTCCGACGACCAACGTCACCGGAACGCTCACGATCGGCCAGCAACCGGTCACCGGCGGTTGGTTGATGATCGACCCCGGAACCGGAGTTCCCGGGAATCTCCGGATCGCCCGGATTCAGCCCGACGGTCGTTTTGCGCTCGACAAGGTGCCGGTCGGTCGGGTGATCATCTCCATTGAGCAAGCGCCGATCGGGCCGATTTCGAGCCCTTATGGAATGATCGGCGCGGCTCGGTTCGATCATTTCAACTCACCGATCCGCCGCGAGGTTCCCGATCATCGCGACGTGAACCTGCCCATCGACCTGATCGTCGAGGCCGCGAAGCTGGGCCAGTCCCCTCGGAGGAACCGTCGGAAGAAGAATCGCCCGGGTCGTAAACCGGAAGCCGGCGGAGCTGACGGTGCCTCGGTCGCTCCGTCGATCCCGCGGACCCGGATCGTCTATCGTGACGGGATGGGTCAGGTTCACCTGAACTGGCCGCTCGAAAAACTTCCCGAGGCCCTGGGTGATCTCGCCGGCACGATCTGGATTGATATCGAAGATCTCGAAGCGGCAAATAACGTCGGCGTCGAGACGATGCTCCGCGAGATCTTCCAGTTTCACCCGCTGGCGATCGAGGACGCGCTCAAGGATACCCATGTTCCCAAGGTTGACGATTGGGGAAAATATCTCTATATCGTCGTGGATACGCTCGACTTCCATCCCGAAACCGACGAGATTCGGCTCCACGAACTCGACCTCTTTCTCGGTTCGAACTATCTGGTTTCCTATCACAACGAGCCGACCGAGGTTCTCGAACGGCATCGCCGGAACATCGAGCGCGAGCCCGAAGGCCGGCTCAAGTTCGGTCCGGCGCATCTGCTTTATCGCCTGCTCGACGAGGTGGTCGCCGAATTTCTGCCGGCGATCGAACACCTCGATAACGAGATCGACGACGCCCAGGACGAAGTGTTTCACATCCCGACCCAGAAGACCCTTCGCAAGATCTTCCACGTCAAACGCAACGCACTGCATTTGCACCGGGTGGTGATCCCGATGCGCGAGGTGCTGAACCGGCTGGCGCGTGACCCTTATGTCCAGGTTCACACGGATCATCGGATCTATTTCCGTGACGTTTACGATCATCTCGTCCGGATTCACGATATTATCGAGAGCCTGCGCGACCTGATCTCGAGCGCTCTCGACACGTATCTCTCGGTCGTCTCGAACCGGACGAACGACATCATGAAGGCTCTGACGCTGGTCAACGTGATGTTCTTGCCGATGTCGTTCGTCGCCGGTTTCTTCGGGATGAACTTTTTTGGCGATACGTTGATGTTCGTCACGCCGATTTTGCCCAAGGCGGTCCTGTTCTGGCTGGCCTGTACCGTCATGATCGGCACACCCATCGGGATGGCGTTCATGGCCTGGCGGCGCCGATGGTTCTGATCGGATAGAATGGTTCATGGCAATCCTGAAAACCACCGTCTCGTCCCGAGAGGACGGTCGATCATGACCACTCGCTGGCGGCTCCGATCCTTCGATCGGGATAAGGTCGAGCAGTTGGGCCGAGAATCCCACCTGAGCCCCTTGATCGCGCAGCTATTGATCAACCGGGGGATCGGCACAACCTCGGCCGTCGCCAGTTTCTTCGAGACTCGACTGATCGGGCTGCACGACCCCGAAACCTTGCCGGGAGTGACCGAGGCGGCCGACCGAATTGTCGCCGCGATCCGCGCGGGGAAGAAGATCGTCATCTATGGCGATTACGACGTCGACGGAGTCTGTGGCACGAGCATCCTCTGGGCTTGCCTGAAGCTGGCCGGAGCCGAGGACGTCGACTATTACATCCCGCACCGGGTCGAGGAAGGCTACGGGGTCAACCCCGAGGCCCTCCGTGCAATCGCCGTCGAGATGCGGGCGGACGTCGTCGTGACCGTCGATTGGTCCCACGTAGCGCACGCCAAGATTTTCAAAAAAGGTGTGCGGCGTCACCATTTCGCGCACCACTGACGTAAAGCCGTCGATGCCGAGGTAGGCCGCCTTACCCACGC
>JAJYCH010000638.1 GCA_021778575.1 Planctomycetota bacterium | reverse complement strand
GCGCGCCGAGGGCCTCCAAAACCTCGAATCACCCAGCTGATCGGGGAAGTAACACGAAAACCCCCGCATCCGACCCGCTGAGAGGATGGATGCAACCCCGAATTACAAACGACATCGCAACCGACTCGAGACCGGGCCGCTTCGAATCATGGGGCGCTGGCACGGCATACGCTAGTGATGGTAAGGTTATCGCAAAATCATTTCCCGATTTGTCTAGCGAGACCAAGGTACGCTCGGATGATCAGGACGAGGTCGCCATGCTTCCGCTCTTTTCCCGGATCAAAATTCATGACGAATCGGGTGTGATTCTGGCCCGTCGCCAGGCCCGGATCATCGTGGATCGCCTCGATTTTCCTGTTTCGGATCGGCTGACGGTTGTCTCGGCCGTCACGCTGGTCGCATTCGAGGCGCTCCGATTGGCGGGCGTCGTCGTGGTGGAATTCGGGCTCGACGGCGATGATGCACCCTGTCTGGAAGTCCGGGTCATCGATCATCCCGATCCCGGCTTCGTTCCGGCGCAGGGAGTTTCTCGAGATGTCGAGGCCGCACGGATTGGAATGGACAGATTCGTCGTTGCGTCCCCTGACGGTGGACCGACGAAGGTCGCGTTCTTTCGACGACTTCCCGGGTCGATTCTTCCCCTCGACGATTCCCTGATCAACCGGGTTATCGAGGAACTGACCGCCACGCAACCGGTCTCGCCGATCACCGAACTGCTCGACCAGGATCGCTTCCTCCTCGACTCACTCGGCGAGCGGACTCAGCAGGAAATCGAGCTGATCCGGTGCCATTCCGAAGGCGAAGATTCAAGCCAGGCAATCCAGTCATTGCAACGGGAAGTGGCCGAGCAAGCCGGGTCGCTCCAGGATGTCAGCGACCTCAAACGACGGTTCCTCTCGCGAGTCAGCCACGAACTTCGGACGCCGCTGGCCTCGATTCTCACCCTCGCGAGGCTCCTCCGCGACCGGGCCGACGGCGCTCTCACGGTCGAGCAAGAACGGCAGGTCTCGTTCATCCTCAGAGAGGCCCATGACCTCCTGGGCTTGATCAACGACCTGCTCGACCTGGCCCGGATGGAATCCGGCCGCGAAACGCTTCAGATTTCCGAGGTTTCCGTCGCCGATCTCTTCGCGGCTCTCCGGGAAGTCTACCGGCCGCTGGTTCCCCCCGGTTCAGCCGTCGTCCTGGTCTTTGAAGACCCGACCGGACTGCCACCGCTCTGGACCGATAAAGCCAAACTGACAGAGATTTTGCGGAATTTTTTGTCACACGCGCTGAAGTTCACCGAAACCGGCGAGATCCGTGTGAAGGCCGCGCCGAGATCGGATCAGTCAATCGAGTTTTCGGTCATCGACACCGGCCTGCAGATTCCCAGCGAATCGTTGGGACAGGTTTTCGAGGAATTCAGCCGGTTGGATACGATCCCGCACCCGCCGGATCTGGGAGCCGCTCTTGGTCTTCCGTTTGTCCGGAAGCTCGCCAGGGCGCTCGGGGGCTGGGTTGGATTCACGAGTCAGCCCGGCACCGGCTCCGTCTTTACCGCCAAGATCCCGATTCACCCGGGCGACAAAGCCGAGCAACTTGGTGTGATCTCCCTCGGTCCCTGAGCGGTCAGACTCGCGCTGCCTCGGCCAGCCAGGCCACCAGCCGCCGGGTGGCCGAGGAAAGCGTATAGCGGCTCAAGTGGTCCACCGGCTCCCAGGCGGTCTCGACCAGTCCCGGCCCGGGGGTTGGTTCGCCCGCTTGCCACTCCGCCCGATGCGCTTCGAGGGTGACCCGGTGAGTGGTCACGCCATACCGGAGGGTCCGAACCACCGGCCCCACCTCGGCCTGGACGCCGGTCAGCCGGAACAGATCGCGCGCCAGATCGGACTCTCCCGGATTTGCAAGTCCGCGCCCGGCCGGGTCGAATCCGTCGCGATGTATCGTGGGAAACTCCCAGAAATCTTCCCAGAGCCGCCCCTTTCCCCGCTTCACAATCAACAGCTTCCCCTCGCGGCCGACAAGAAAGCAGGCTTCGGCGGCCAGCTTCGGCGGCGATTTGACGGCGACCATCGGCAGGCGGTCCTGGACACCTAGTTTGTGGGACAAGCATTCCTCTGCGACCGGACAGGCCCGACAGAGCGGTTTTCGGGGGACGCAGACCAGTGCTCCCAGCTCCATGAACGCCTGGTTGAACGCTCCGGCGTGGGATTCGGGGACGAGCCGACCGGCGGCCTCCCAGAGCCTGGCCTGCGACCGCGGGGTCTTGAGATCATCGGGCCAGGCCAGCCAGCGTGCGAGAACCCGCTGGGTGTTCGCCTCCACGATCGGCGCGGGCTGATCGAAAGCGAACGAGAGCAGGGCTCCGGCGATATACCGGCCCACTCCCGGGAGTGCCCGGATCGCCTCGGGATCGACCGGAAAGATCCCGCCATGCTCCGTCTGGATGGCTCGCGCGGCCGCTTGGAGCTGGCGGGCCCTCCGGTAATATCCCAACCCCTCCCAGGCCTTGAGAACCTCCGATTCCTCGGCGGTCGCCAGCGCCTCGACGGTCGGAAATTGAGCCAGAAACCGCGTGAAATACGGGATGACCGCCGCGACCGTGGTCTGAACCAGCATCATCTCCGAGACCAGGATCCGGTACGGGTCGCGGTCCTCCCGCCAGGGGAGCCGCCGCCCCTCGGTCGCGAACCAGGTGATCAGCGCGGCCCGAATCCGGTCCCTCCAGGCCAGATCAAGATCGGGAGCATTCGTCCCGCATTCGGGAATGATCGGCGGCTCGTCCCCGAACAGCGATCTGGCAACGTCCGTGCTTGACTTTGACTTGCGACCCATCCGTTGGACCCCTCTCGATCAATCTGGTCACCTGACCAAGCCCCTTTGAATCCGGGAAAATTCTCCCGGAAACGGTTGACTTCCCGTTTGCGGCATATAAACTGTGAATACGCAAGACACGGCCGACGCCGGCCGAGCCCTGATTCTGCTAGGGCGATGACCGCAGACCCCACAGTCCTCGATGTCGAGGAGGAACACTTTCATGACGTGCTCCGTGACCCGTTCCGTCGTTCGCGGGAAATCTTCGTCACATTCGCAAACCAGCCCGATGCCCTCACCTTCCACCCCGGGTCGCGCTCGGTCGGTTGAACCGGTCACGGTGAACCCGTTCGAGCGACTCACCCAGTTGGTCCTTGCCAATGATCGGCTGATCGAGGAGCTGGCGTCCAGCCGGCTCCGGATCGACGCCGCCCTGGTCTATCTGGACGATCCGAATTGTAACGCCCGGTTCGGATCGATCCATCTCGAACGCTGCCAGGTTCGCCATCGCCGGATTCTGGCCCAGCTCCGGACCAACCGGATCGAGGCGATGCGCTTGCTGGGCGCTCCGTCCGAGCCGGCTGGCGGTACCGCTCTTTGATCAACACCCGAGTTTTCGAGCTGACTTCATTTGATGCAACTGGGAGGTGGATCATGGATTCGTTGAAGCGTTATCCGTCGTCGTCGCAGAATCCGTCGACTCGCTGGCGGTGCCGGCCCGGTCGGGGGCTGTTGAATGCCGAATCGTTCTGCAAGTCGCGTCGGCGACGCGGCGACCACCAGCCCTTGACCGCCGAGCAGCAGAATCTTGCCGCCCGTTACTTGCCGCTGGCCCGGTCGCTGGCCAAGCCGT
>JAJYCH010000637.1 GCA_021778575.1 Planctomycetota bacterium | reverse complement strand
AGGTAGAACAGGACGGCCTCGCTGCCCAGCTCCGACGGCGTCACGCCGGGGACGAGAAGAAGAAAAGGGGACGGAAGAAGAAAAGGGGACGAAGAAGAAAAGGGGACGGAGATGAATGGCATTAAGCTAAGGCTTATCATCTTGCTGGCAAACAGTTTGCGAAGAGAGAACTTTCGGCGATTTAATTAAGAGTGCTGTCATGACTACTGCTACACATAGCTGAAACTCCAGGGCTATTTATCATTATTGAATAATCATCATATTAGATATAATTTGCCAATCTGACGCTCACTCGAACCCTAAGTATCTACAGGGTATAGTTTTACTCTTAACTTAATGGCGTTCGGGATGGAGATATTTATCAGAACACTATAGAATTATCTCCGTCCCCATTTTTTGGGCATGGGGAGGCTCTCGGGCGTGGATCGGCCTCGATCACGCGAACGGAGAGGCGTGTCTCTCGACGTGGCGACGGAGGCTGGCCAGCCATCGCCCGAGGTCATCGGAGGAATAGCAGCGAGACTCTCGCTCGAGCTTGCCGATCTCCCGGAGCAACTCTCGCGTCTCGCACGGGTCCGACGGTCGCCTGAGGGACTTTCGAGCCCGAGATGCCAGGACGCGGACGGACCGAGCGAGAGACACTCCGTCTCCCAACGGGACGACTTCAGCCAACATGAACCAACTCCCGGTTCCTCCACCGGCAGCGGCCCGCGAATCGTCGAGGGCCCTCCGGTCGACATGAAGATAGTGTACATCGTGCATCCAGTGAAATCAAGCGACGCAACGGCCACGGGCTGCTGGTGTCGTGGCCATGATCGCGTCCTAACTCCCGTCGCTCAGAGAGGAAAAAGCTTCGGACCCTTGCCAACGCCGGTCGCCGCGGGCATCTTGAACCTGGATCGCCGAAGGTCTGGCGGGGCGCGTTTTCTCACCGTTCTCGCCCTCCGCCACCATCGCAATCCCCTCCGACGACGGATCATTCCCCGATGAGTCCCGGTCGGGACGCCCTGCAAGGCGGGGGTCGGGGAGGGCGATCCGCCAGGACCCGACCGAATCCGGTCTGAGCTCGCCGATCGAGCCGATGACTTCTCGGTTTGAGGCACGAGGAAGACGCTTGCGTGGATTCAACCAACCACGCTATTGTGGATCATGATTCGAGTTTTATCCTCTTCAGTCTTTTCCCGGCGACTCTGGGAATTCTCGGGACCTTTCGCCGGATTCAGCGATCCGGGTCGTTCTCGGGAAGGTTCAGGTTTTTTTGACAAGCGGGATCGTGCTGTTAGACTAGACTCTACAATCCGCCCAAAATCCACAGATCGCCGAGCTTTTGCATAGACCCCGGACGGCTTGACTTTCAGATCGAAGCCCGTCCCCCCCTGGAGAGGAATCCGATGAAGAAGAGACGAGGCCTAGCCGCTCGGGGTCCCTCGCGAAAGCCCGGTCACCACGCGACCCGCGCGATGTTCGAGCGTTGCGAGGACCGGCTCTTGCTGGCGACGACGTTCACGGTGACGTCCCTGTCCGATAACCCGGCGACGGTCGTGGCGGGCGACGGGACGCTCCGCGGCGAGATCCTGGCCGCCAACGCCAACACGATGAACCTTCCCAACGACATCGTGTTCAACGTGCCCGGCTCGGGCGTCCAGACGATCAACGTGCAGAAGGCCCTGCCGGCGGTCGCCGCGAACACCATGATCGACGGGACCACGGCGACGAACCAGGGCTTCAACCCCGCCCAGCCGAGGCCCTTCATCGAGATCAGCGGGAAGAACGTCCCCGGCGTGGGCCTGACGGCCGCCGGGGCCGGCGTGACGTTTCGAGACCTGATCGTCGACAACTTCACCGGCGACGGGATCGACCTCAACGGCTCCAACGATACCGTCGACGGCTGCTGGATCGGGGTCGATGGCACGGGCGGGGCCCTGGCCAGCAACGTCGGCTACGGGGTCCTCGTCGCCTCTTCGAATAACGTGGTCGGCGACACGTTGACGAACCCCAACGTCATCTCGGGGAACTTCGACGGCATCGCGGTCATCGGCAATCCCGGACAGGTCACCGGGAACCTCATCCAGCACAACTACCTCGGCACGGACGCGACCGGCACCTTCAGCAGTTACATGAGTGGCGGCCTCCCCACCTCGCTCGGCAACAAGATCTATGGCATCGACAACGAAGCCTCGACGACCCAGATCGGCGGGTCCGACACGACCGGCCCCCTCGGCCTGGGCAACCTGATCTCGGGGAACATCCTGGGCGGCGTCTTCATGACCAACCAGGCCGGGAACGCGGTCGTCCAGGGGAATTACATCGGGACCGACCTCACCGGCGTCAATCCGATCCCCAACGGCTTCCTCGGCGTCGAAGTCTTCAACATCAGCAATGTGACGATCGGCGGCCTCGTCCCCGGCGAGGGGAACGTCATCTCGGGCAACAAGGGTTACGGCGTCGAGGTCAGCGGCGCGACCACCGCCAACGTCAGCATCCAGGGCAACGACATCGGCGTCGGCGCGGGGGGGCTCATCCCGGTCGGGAATCAGAGCACCGGGGTCTTCATCAATTCATCCAGTTTCGTGACCGTGGGCGGCACCACGCTCAACCTGACGAACCCGGCCAACGCCAATTACGCGAACATCATCGCGTACAACGGCATAGGGAATCTCACCGCCTACGGCGTCGAGGTCTTCGGCGGCGTCAGCGATGGCATCCTGACCAACAGCATCTTCGGCAACGGCGGCCCGGGGATCAAGCTGACCTCGGGCGGCAATCAGGGCATCTCGCCCCCGATCCTGACGAGCGTCGAGACGGCCGGCCAGACGCGGATCACGGGCACGTATTCGGGCATCCCTAGGACCCAGTACCGGATCCAGTTCTTCTCGAACCAGGTCCCGAACGCCTCGGGCGCGGGCGACGGCCAGACATTCATCGGCGAGATCAACATCACGACCGACAAACTGGGGAATGCGACCTTCACCACCACCCTCAACCAGGGGATCGCGGTGGGCACCTCCGTGAGCGCCACGGCGACGCAGCAACCGCTCCAGATCAACAACACCTCTCAGTTCGCCCAGAACGTCGTCGCGACGCAGGCGGCCTCGACCGACCTGTCGGTCACGACCTCGCCGACCTCGCCCCTGACGCCGCTGCTCGACCAGCCGTTCACGTTCACGATCACCGTCAACAACCTCGGGCCCGACCCGTCGACCAATGTCGTCCTGACCGACACGATCCCGACCACTTCGGCCTTCGTCTCCGCCACGGTGGGCGGGGCCCAGGTCGGGACGTTCACCAACGGGGTCCTGACCTACGACATCGGCACGATGAACCCCGGCGACATGGTCGTGCTGACGCTCAAGGTCACCCCGGACTCGACCACGGGGACTTTCACCAACACGGCGGTCGTCCAGGGCGACGCGCTGGACAGCAACGAGGCCAACAACACGAGCACGACGACCGGCTCGGTCTCGAACTCGGCCGACCTGACCGCCCTCCTGACGCCGAGCGCCACCGTCGTGCCGGTCGGCTCGCCGCTGACTTATGTGCTGGTCGTGGGCAACAACGGCCCGACCACGACCAATGACACCACGGAGACCGTCTCCTTCCCGTCCGATTTCGTGATCAACTCGGTGCAGCCCGACCAGGGGAGTTACAC
>JAJYCH010000636.1 GCA_021778575.1 Planctomycetota bacterium | reverse complement strand
CTCGCCAAGCAATACTGATGCCGGGCCGGACTGGGATCAAGTGGAACGGGAATCGGATGACGGTTGTCGGTTTCGTCGCCGCTTGGAAGCACGATCACCACAGGCTACAGAAAGAGTATACGGCCGGGCGTTGCTTGCCGTTGGGAATGTTTGAATTTTCACGAGAAGTGAGTCGACTTGAAGATCGGGGAGGGACAGAAAAGATTCTATGCCCGGATCCGGGCACGAAGCTACAAAGAAAGGCAAAAATTGCATTCGACGTCTGGAGTTGAAAACTCGTAATGACAGGAACAGCAGAAACAGGCCGTCATCAAGTGCCTACATTCTTGGCTCTTGACAGGCGGCGGGTCTGGTTGCAAAGATCATTTCCGGTTCGGTACAACCTTTGCTTCGATTCGGGACGTCGCACGTGGCTCGACCTGATCTCACTGCGAAGGAGACCTGAATGAAAGACGAACTTACGATGAAACCCCCGGTCTCGGCGATTGAAGGATCGAGATTCGCGACCATCCCCCTCACCTCGGAAACCCTCGTGACCACGGTCGCAACCCCGCCGACTCGCAACCTGCCTTCCCGTTTCGCCGTCTCGTTGCCCGAGGAATCGCTCGTGGTCGACGATCGGTCCCATTTGACACCGGCTCAGATGGTTGAGAACAAACTGATCACTCGCCTCAAGGAATCTTCCTTGCCGGTCAGCCATCTTCAGATGCGTGGCCTGGTTCGGAACCGCTATGAGGCCTGATCGGTTTTTCCGTGAGCCGGGTCGCCACTGATCCGCCGACGAATCTTTCTGAAATCAGGATGCCAGACGAAAACTGGCGGTCTCCTGAAATCCGAGCCGACAGAGTCCGCGCTGCACGCAGTCAAGCTCGTGGAAGATCGTCCGCACACGGTCTTCCATGAGAAAATTGTCGAGCGCCAGGACGGCTGCGCCGGCATCGATTCCGACCATGTCACGGCCGACCCAGTGTTGATCCCGGTTGATGCAGCTCATCCCATAGCGGCCGAGCGGCGATCGATCGGGACCTTCCATGGCGGCTCGAAGGTTTTCGAGAACCGGACCGGGATGATGAGCGACCGAGGCCAGTGTCGCCGTCAGGTGGGCGGTGCCGTCGAGTGACTTGGCGGGTGAATAGTCACAATAGGTGTCTCGGCCGGGGTTTACACCCGGGCCATCTCCTGCCGAAAGCCCCCAGTGATGGCGATAGGTGCGGAACCGACCGGCCGATTCGCGGCAAGCGTCATGGTTTGCCAGGGCGGCGATCCCGGCCTCACCCATCAGGTCGAGATTCGTCGGTGAACGCCACCGCCGAAGGTCGAGCATGTCGATTCCATACTGGAAGACGAACAGCCCAAGGTCGGCGTTGTTAAATCGGTGACCGGCAACTTCGCCGTAGAAACTCTGAAGCGAGTTCCAACTGCTGCCAGGAATAGCGCAATCGTCCTCCGCACCGGCGGCGAGGACGTACATCATCACCGTCTCGCCATTCGCCCGGTCCCACCGGCAGGGGAGGAACCGGCCATTCGGCCGCCGGCCGTGTCGAATTTGCCAGGGATCAGCGGAATGGGTCGGGGTGGACCAGTAGCGCCAGTCGACTCTTTTGTAAATCTTGCTGGCAATTTCGACAAGTTCGCCGTCTTCGAGGAACGTCGCGGCCCAGAGTCCGCCGGCGACGAGCCAGGAACTATCAACCGTGCTCAGGGCATCCTCGCCGATCGCCTGCAAACTTTCCGGGCTCACGAAGTGCGGCAGGATGCCCCGATGGGAGGGAATCCGATCGAGGGCCGTGTCCAGGGTGAGTCGAACCCGCTTGATCGCTTCGTCCCGACTGACCAGTCGATAGGGCTCGGCGGAAGCGAGTGCAATGGCGATCAAACCCATTCCCGTGGCGGCGAGGCTCAAGGGTTCACCGGTTCGAGTTGGTCCGAGGTTGCTCTGCCGATCCTGGATCAGGCCATGAGGGCCTTGATTGTCCAGGAAATAACGCAAGGCCCGCCGCTGGAGGAGGCGGAGGAGCCGTTGATCGGATTGAGTGATCGACGCTAGGGCCAATCCTGGCATGGCGTCAGGCTCCTCACAACCCCGTGGAATAGGAGAACTTCATTGTTCTCTCTTATTCTAGGCGGAGCGGGATTTTAGCAAACGATTTCACGCGGAAAAGAGCAATTGCCGCCGATTCTTGACGAAAATCAACGGCAATCGTCGAATCCGGGGAACATCGAGAGTCTCATTCCGGTCGATTTCCGAGCCGGACGATGATTTCATGCGATTTACCGTCGTCGATCAGGGGGATCGAGCGGAAATCGACCGAGTGACCATCAAGAGCCGCGAGGCTCACGCCGGATTGCACGCCATCCGGATTATCGACCTGGATTCGATAAGAACTTGAGCCGTGGCGATAAGAGATTTCGAATCCGGGCCATTCGCCAGGAATCCGCGGGTCGATTTCGAGCGTAGTCCCCTTGAGATGGAAGCCCAGGATCGCTTCGAGCCCCACCCGGAACAACCACGAGGCGGAACCGGTATACCAGGTCCAGCCTCCCCGACCCGTATGAGGCGGCAACCCATAGATGTCCGCCGCAACGACGTAAGGCTCGACCTTGTAACGGCTGACCGACTCGGGATCAGTCGCGTGTTTGATCGGGTTCAGCAGGTCGAAAAGCTCAAAGGCCCGTTGCCCGCGCCCCTGAAGAGCGGCGGCCAGGACGAGCCAGGTTGCCGCGTGCGTGTACTGGCCACCGTTTTCGCGGACACCGGGAACGTACCCCTTGATGTAGCCCGGGTGCAGGTTGCCCTTATCGAAGGGGGGGGTGAACAGCAGGATCAGCCCATCGTCCGACTTGACCAGGCGCTGATCCACCGCGTCGAGCGCCTGACGAGTCCGGTCCGGGTCGGCCACTCCGCTGATCGCGGCCCAGGACTGGGCGATGGAGTCGATCTGACATTCGTCGTCCGTCGCCGAACCGAGGGGAGTTCCATCATCAAAATACGCCCGGCGATACCAGGCTCCGTCCCAGCCGTTCTGTTCCAGGGAGGCGCGGAGATCCTCGGCCCGTTGCCGGCAAGTCGTCGCGCGGTCCTGGTCGCCACGCTCCTGGGCGATCGTCGCGAACTGGTGGAGTGTGGCGATCAGAAACCAGGAATTCCAGATACTTTCTCCATGACCTTTCTCGCCGACCCGGTTCATCCCGTCGTTCCAATCGCCGGTGCCCATCAGGCTCAGACCATGAACGCCCACTTTCTGGGCATGGTCCAGGGCTCGCGCGCAATGGTCGTAGATGGTGCCGATGGTCGAGGAGATGGCGGGCGACCCATAGTCGTCCTCTTGCCCGATCTTGAGGAGCGGGGCTTCGAGGTAGGGAATCACCTCGTCGAAGATCGCATGGTCGCCGGTCGTCGTCGCGTAGTGACACGCGACGTAGGGAAGAAAGATGAGGTCGTCGCAGATCCTCGTCCGGACTCCTTTACCGGCGGGCGGGTGCCACCAGTGCTGGACGTCTCCTTCAAGAAATTGACGAGACGCGGCGCGGAGGAGTTGAGCACGGGCTTCGGCGGGTGCGCCATAGACCAGGGCCATCGAGTCCTGAAGCTGGTCGCGGAAGCCATAGGCACCCCCCGACTGGTAGGTCGCGGATCGACCCCAGAACCGAC
>JAJYCH010000635.1 GCA_021778575.1 Planctomycetota bacterium | reverse complement strand
CTCTCGGTACTCCGTGAGCATGGTCTTTGAGCGACGTCTTTCCATGCTCACGGAGTACCGAGAGCATGCCACCCAGATACAGAAATCGGGAAGTTATTCGCCGCCTGTTCCTTAGATCAGAACTCCCGGATATCGTGACTCGGCTCGGAGCCGGGACAGGTTGCGAGAGTGGCCGGCGGGATCGATTGGGGCTCGGTCGAGAGGGCGTGGATTGCCTTGCACCTTATGTCAATCACCCTGGTTTCGAGGAAAAAACCAACCCTGGTTGGGGATTCTCGATTAAAATGAGTTGCTGACAGGTTCTCGTCCCGCTACCGCTTATCCTTTTGAGGCGTGCATGCTGGTTCCCCGGGTCGTAACCGATCACCGCCTGGTCCCATCGCCGAGAGAATTCGTCACGGGTCGAAACCCTGGGATCGAGAAATCGGGCCGTGGTGATAAGCGTCGGGTTCGGTCCGACCGTCGCTACGGTCGAGGGCCGGTCGAGCTGATCGTCGTCGCCGCGATTGTCGGCTTTGCCCTCATGATCGTTCTGATCTCACTGCCGAAGGGGCGGGAACTGGCCCGGATGGCCAAGTGTCAGCAGAACCTGATGCAAATCGGCGTCGGCCTGCAGATGTACCATCAAGCTCAGTCGCATTATCCGACGGTCCCGAAACTTGACGGAAGCCTGGGGAACGCGCCGATCCAGGCGCTTTTTGAGACATTTGTCGTTCCCGACCTGCTCCAGATGCAAGATCCCTCGAAGCCGCCGAAGCCGAGTCAACCGCCCGCCCGAGGGGTCCGGGTGCCGGGCTTGACCTGCCCGAGCGACTCGAACGCGGTCGGCGGTGTCTCGTCGCCCTTCATTAACTATCGGGCCAATACCGGAAGCTCCGCCGACGGTTCGGGCGGGCCGTTCGCACCTGGCCGGACCACGACCAGCACCTCGATCGAGCAGGCCGACGGCCTGAGCTACACTGCGGCCTTTGCCGAGCGGGTTGTCGGCGATGGCAAGTCCGGAGAACCGGCGCGTTGCAATTACGCGACGATCCCCGGCCCAATCACGGGTTCGACCGCGCCTCCCGGACTTGAGGAACAATGGCGAGGGGATGCCGGGTCCGACTGGGCCGAGGCGACCTGGCGGTCGACTCTCTACACCCATGCACTGTCGCCGAATGCGGCACAATCCTGGATCAGCAACGACGGTCGGTCGGCCTTGATGGGTGCGTCGAGCAGCCATGTTGGGCGGATCAACGTCTTGATGATGGACGGCTCGGTAAAGGGCGTGACGCCGACGATCGACGCCAAGGTCTGGGACGAACTCGGGACGATCGGGGCTCCCCGGTCGATCAAGGAATAATGATGAAACGGCCCGCGCTGATTTTTGACTTTGGCAATGTCGTCGCTCACTTCGACTACCGGAAGGCCGCAGGTCGCCTGGGGATCAAGCTGGGGATCTCGGGCGAGGAACTTCTCGAACGGCTCCGACCGCTGGGCTTTTCGGACCTTCTCAAGAGCTACGAGAGCGGCAAGATCTCGGCCGAGCAATTCTCGGAAGGCGTGGGACGTTTGATCGGGCTGGAGGTGACTCACGACGAGTTCTCGGTCGCCTGGGCGGATATCTTTACCGCGAACCCGTCGGTCGCCGAGCTGATCGCCGGGTTGAAGGGGGCGGGATACACGCTCGTGCTCGGTTCGAACACGAACGACCTCCATGCCGCCCAGTTTCGCCGCCAGTTCGCCGAGACCCTGGGGCACTTCGACCGGTTGGTCCTGTCGTATGAAGTCGGGCATATCAAACCGTCGGCCGCGTTCTATCTGGCCTGCGCCGAGGCCGCTGGGGCTGAACCCGGCGACTGCGTGTTCATTGACGACCTGGCCGAGAACGTGGACGGAGCCCGCGCCGCCGGACTCGTCGGATTGCTCTACACGACGACCGAGACCTTGCGGGCGGATCTCGCGGCGCTCGGGGTCGAGCCTTCGTGAGCGCGGCGCGGTTTCGATGCGGACTGGCGACTCAGTAATCGTCGAAGGCTGCGATCGGTAATTTTCCCAGACCGATCAGGGCTTGAATCAGCCGCCGGCTTGATCCGTCGAACGGAGCTCGAAAAATTGGTCGCGCCAGTGCGTCGATCTCGATGCTTCGCTTCAAGAAGCGGTCGGCGTCGCCCGATCGGTGGGCTTCGAGCAGTTCGCCAACCCGCTCGGGATAGGCGGCGCTGATTCCGACGAGCGCCGCCTGGGCACCGCACATCAAGGAATATCCCAGAAACCGCTCCTCGCCCGAGATAACGACTTTCTCGGGTGCAAATTCGCGGGCCAGGGCTTCGACCTGCTGGAAGATGGTGATCGCGTCGAATGTGGCGATCTCCAGGCCAACAACCTCGGGCCTGGCCAGAAGCTGGGCGAGAACCTCGGGCGGATAGGCGATTCCTCCGGAGACCTCGCGCCGGATCGAGATCAGCAAGGGAAGCCCGGCCTCGGCGACTTCGGAGTGATATTCGAGAACCAGGCGATCGCGCTCGGGACGTCCTCGGATCGCGGTTGGAGGTTGAACCAGGACAAGATGCCCCCCCTGCTTCGCGACCAGCGCCGCCTGGTTCCGGGCAGCGGCGTTGACCTCTTCCGGACGCCGGACCTCCGACGAAGCGCCAACCGAGGCGATGACGATCTGGCGATCGTCGAGTCCCTCGCGGCCAGCGGCGAGAAGCCGCTCCCAGGATTCGGCAGAGATTCGCGACCCTTCACCGGGAAAGGTTCCGAGAGCGATTCCGTCGACCCGAGCCGGCGCGAGTGTCGACACCAGATGTCGGAGTGGTCCGAACTGGGAATTGCGAGGCGTCGGAAGCGCCGCGATCTGGCAGCCGGGAATGAGGCGAGGAGGAAGCATGGGGCGTTCACCTCCTCGACAAGAGAGCTTTGGACTGACCATGATTGTGCAGTGTAACACCTTGCTCAAAGTCTGCAAACCGCACGATCGTCAGTCGTTCACGAGAAAATCGGCCGAACGTTTTGACATCGCGTTCCCAGGGTCCACACTCGAAATGATCCGTATGCCGCTCATCGCGCCTGATCTCGATTTCGCTCGACTCACTTCTCGAATTTACCCCCCTCGCGAAATTCCTGACGACTCGCTTGACGGAATCCCTCAACGTGGTAATGATTGACTGCGTGCATGCAGTCACTCATTGATCCGGTGGTTGAGGGGAGGGTATTCGATCGGCTGGATTCATGGAGGTCATAGGGACAGGGGATGTCGGTCTGCTGGGCCCTCGGGCTTTTTGTAGCCTGGAGTTTGGCCTCCGCTGGATTCACGTCGTTCGAGTCGGCCCTCAGGACGAGCGGTTGGCGAGGTTGGTTAGCGGCAGCGGCCTTCTTGGGTTTGGGATGAACCCTCGGGGCGAGTTGAAACACGTTTGAGACGATTCGGGTCACCATGGATCTTTCGGGTCCTTCCGTACCGCCCCCGATGTTGGGGCGTCGTGGGGCGGTCGTGCACCGCGCGAGGAAGGGCTCCGAGGCTTACCGGGGGGAGTCTGTCGATGGCAAGCTTCAAAGACAACGGGCGCGGTGAGGGATCCAAGAAGCGTCCGAGCGATCCCCGGCGACGACGTCTGGGTCGTCCGGACGTGGAATCGCTCGAGAATCGTCGGCTGTTGGCCTCGTCGGC
>JAJYCH010000634.1 GCA_021778575.1 Planctomycetota bacterium | reverse complement strand
ATCGGCGTCGTCATCGACCGTGACCTGTTCCCCGACAAGCTTTTTGCTCCCGCCAAGCGGACCGACCTGATGCCGGACGGGACGAACCCGGTGCTCGACAAGGAGCTTCGGAGCGAGATCTTCAGCCAGGGGACGCTGATGCTCCGGGTAGTGATCCAGGTGAGCATGCTCCTGTCGATTCCGTTGATGGCGGCGCTGCTCTTTTTGCGCCCCGAACTGGCGGCCTGGTATGTCTCTTACGTCATCACGTTCAACCTGCTGGTGGGACCGGTTTTCTCGGCCGGAAGCATCACCCAGGAACGCGAGCGGCAGACGCTGAACCTCTTGCTGACCACTTTGTTGACCCCCGGCAAGATCGTCTTCGCCAAGCTCATGGCGGCGCTCCGGGTCTCGACGGTCCTCACGTTCCTGCTGACCGAGCAACTGTTGCTGGCCTATTTGCTGATTCCCGAGCTTCGCGATCGACTCTGGACGCTGGGCGTCTATCTCGCGATTATCGCGACGACCTGCCTGGCGACTTCGAGTATTGGCCTGCTCTGCTCGGCCCTGTCGCGGAAGACGTCGGTCGCTCTGGTGATGACTTATCTGATTCTCTTGATCCTGTTCGTCGGGCCGGTCGGCGTGCGCAACTATCTCGAAGGGTTCGTCGACATCTCGTATGCCAAGATCGAGGCGATGACGGTCACCAGCCCCTATTCGGCGGCGTTCAGCATCCCGATGAAGTCGAGCCAGCTCTCGTTCAACTCGAATAGCGATTCATCGACGGCGAATCAACCGCTCAAGACAACCTTGATCCCCGGTCTCGGCTTGCCGGTCTGGGCGGCGTTCCTGCTGCTCTACCCGCTGCTGGCGCTGGTGCTCAACGGGGCGACTTACCTGGCGTTCCGGATTCGCTGGTGGAAAGCCGGAGGGACGGGCTGAGCGAATCTTCGCTCCGCCCGCCCCTTTCGTGAGTCACTCGGATTTCAGGAGTCGATCAGTCGATCGATCAATGACCGTTATTTCCCTGGCGCTTCTCGATCATCGTGTCGCCGTAGAGCATCGAGAAGGCGATATCGCGATGAAGTTCGACCTCCTTCGATCGGTTCGCCAGGGTCAGGGCCTGGTCGAGATCGAGGGCCGAGGGAATTCCGGGAGAGGAAGCCGGCGGGGCGGGATTGGCGGCCCGGACGCCGTTGGCGGCCTGGAGCGATTCGGTCAGCGCCATCTTCTCGGCGAGAACCTCCTGGACCCGGTCGACCAGCTTCTCGTTGGCGGCGACCAACTTCTCGTACTCGGCCTTGATCCGCTGGACTTCGAGAACCAGACTCTTCTGACGACGATCCGCCTCCAGTTTCGCCGACTCGACCAGGTTGCCGAGCCGGACGTTGTCGAGGTGGAGCATCTGATTCTGTTCGACGACCTGGGCCATCTTCTTGTTGGGCGGGCCCTGAGACGAGTCGCCTGACGAGTGACCAGCCTCGGCGGCCTGGGCGAGGAGTCTGGTGTTCTCGGCCTGAAGCTTTTCGTTGGTTTCGAGGAGCCGGCGATTCTCGTCGGCCAGGGTCGAGCGAATCTGTTCACGCTTGGCCAGACTGGCTTCAAGCCGGGCGATCTCGGCCTGATGCTGCGTCTGGGCTTCCTCGACGGCGGCTCGCCACTCTTCGGCCAGGGCCGAGGAGGCACCGAGCTTTTCTTGGGAATGGGCGGCGATTTCCTCGACACGTCGCGACGCGTCGGCGGCCTCGGCCCGGCTCTTTTCGAGCTCGGCCATCAAGACCTTGCGTTCCTCGCCAAACCGGCGGCGGATCTCGTTGGTCTCGGCTTCGCGAACCTTGGAATTGGCCAGGTTTTCGAGGCGGATCGACTCGATATCGGACTGAAGTTCCTTGATGATCTGGTCGAGTTCAATCACCCGCTGGCGCTCGGCGTCCAGTTCGGCGGTCCGGGCGGCGTCGGCCTCGACCAGCCCGCTGGCGTATTCTTCGAGCCGGTCGAGTGCTTCATACTCACCCGATCGAGCCGAGATCACCGCCTGGGTCAGCCGATCGACGGTGATCGACAGCGCTGTCCGCTGGCGTTCCGCTTCTTCGAGAGCCTTGGTGTGCTCGGCGATGAGGTCGGCTTCCTTGCGAATGGCCTCCTCATGGGCCCGAGTCACTTCCTGGAGTTTGGCCTCGGTCTCCTGGAGCTTCTGCTTGGCTTCTTCGGCGGCCTGGTGCGCGAGGGGAAGTTCGGCGTGGAGCCGGCTTCGATGTTCCTCGGCGGCATGCCTGGCCTTGTCGAGTTCCTCCTGGAGCGAATGGAGCTTCCGCTCGGCGAACTCACGTTGCTCGTTGGCTCGCTCGAAGAAAGAGTGACGCTCGGAGACGAGTTCGCGATGCTTCTGGATCTGGAAATGGGCCGCTTCGAGTTCGGCTTCGTGCTTCTGGATGGCGGCCCTGGCGGTTTCGAGTTCCGCCTGGTGCTTGCGGATCTGCCCCTCGAGCCGCCCCTTTTCCTCGTTGGCCCGCCAGAGGGCCACTTCGTTCTGGACCTTCCCCGAACCCGGAAGACCGGGGGCCATCGACACGCCGAGGGTGGCCAGGGTTTCCTGGAGTGTCGGGTCCACAACTCCCTCGACCTCGCCCGCCGGGTTGGTCACGAGCTTGGACAGAATGGCCTTGTAAAGCCCCGCTTCCTTGACGAGTCGGTCGCGTTCGGCGATAACCTCGGTCTTGATTCGTTCGGCCTCGACGGTCCGATCGCCTCGAACCGGAGCTGCTGCCGCCGCGCCCGGGGCGGGTGCCGGTGGCGTCGCGACGGACGAAACCGGTGCCGTATTCTGCGAGGCGGCAATTCGCCGGTCGTACTCGTCCCGGGCATGACCGAGAAACGGTTGAACCGTCTCGGGAGGGAATTGCTGGTCGGTGTCGAGCATCCGGGCAACCAGCAACCGGCCGCCGCCGCCGTGCGGGATGCCTTCACTGGCGATGAACGGATGGCTGCAACGGACGCAGCGAACCTTCTGGCTCAAGTAACGTTCGCGGATCTTCGATCCGGAATGGCAACTTGGGCAGGCAATCTTGACATAAATGCCGACGGAGAACCGGCTTTCGCAACCCCCGCAGTCCGCAGGGAAATCGAGGGCCTCCGGTTCAAACCGAAGAAGCGATCGGCATCCTGGACAAGCGATCCTGGTGACTTCGGTCATGGCGGTTGGTCGCCCGGGGGTAGGAACGATGAAGCAAAGGAAAGGGAGTACACAGACGAGATCCACAAGATCGCCCGAGATCAAGTGGATCGAGTGACGGTCAAGCGAGAAAATCAAACCGGAGAAGAGCGAGCGGACGGATTGAAGACTTTCAAGGCGATCTCTAATATCATTGTCACTGAAAATGGTTTGGAGCAAGGGCTGATAAGCAGAACCCACCGAGAAAACGGGCAACTGTTTCGTTTTGTGTCACTGTTTCCGTAGATGCCGGTCATCCAGCGAATTTGGGCGATCGACACCCCGCGATCGGGTGGATAAAATGGCCCCTGAGATAACAGTCGACTGTCGTCGTTCCTCGACATATCAAGCATGCCTCCGCCGGGAGAGCGATTTTGGATCTTGCTGAGGCGCCACCAGGGAAGGGTCCGGACCGTCGATTTCCCTGGCGACCACGCCTAGGGGATGTCGTGGGAATCATCAGCC
>JAJYCH010000633.1 GCA_021778575.1 Planctomycetota bacterium | reverse complement strand
GCGGCAGATCGGCCGAGATGGTCCAGTCCTGGAGGAAGTTGGCCCGGTAGTGGAAGATCTTGCCGAGCCGCCCTTCGTCGATAAACTGGCGGGCCAGGGTGACGGCCGGGGCTCGCCGGTAGTTGTACCAGACGGTGTTGACGACGCCGGCCTTCTCGATGGCGTCGACCATCTTCTGGCCTTCGACGAGATCCATCGACAGCGGCTTCTCGCAGAGGATCATCTTGCCGGCCTCGGCGGCGGCGATGGCGATCTCGGCATGAGTATTATTGGGCGTGCAGATGTCGATGGCGTCGATGTCGGGTCGGGCGACGAGCTTCCGCCAGTCGGTCTCGACCGACTCGTATTGCCACTTGTCGGCGAACGCTTTCGCGGCCTCCTCGCTCCGACCACAAACGGCTTTGAGAACCGGGCGATATTCAACGTCAAAGAAGTCGTTGACGCGTTTGTAGCCGTTGGAGTGGGTCCGGCCCATGAAGCCGTAGCCAACCAGACCGATATTCAGAGGCTTCTTGGACATGCTTGGGCTCTCGACAGGGGGAAAGTCTGGCGATCAAATCTCGGGGATGGGCTCGGCCTTGGCGGTGGTAGTTCTGTACCAGACCCGGACCCACCCGTAGAGGGGATGCTGGTCCGGCGTGCCGATCGTCTCGACGTTGAGGACCTCGACCGACTCCGAAGCGATCCAGGCGTTGGCCGAGGCGAGCGACTCCTCGAAGGCGGCCTTGATCTCGGGGAGCTTGGGGAGGAAACTCGGCCGCTTCCCGGGTTCGAAGTCGCGATGGGCGATCATGGCTCTTTATTCCTTCCACCCGTGAGCATCGCGGACCGAGATCATCGCCGCCAGGATGTCGTTCCAGGTCTTCGGCTGCATCATGACTTCGTTGGGGAACATGCAGCCGTCCCAGCAGATATGCTTGAACGCTTTGGTGAGCTTGCCGTTCTCGTCACGAAGCCACATCCCGGCAACGTGCGGGATGTCGAGCTTGCCGTTGGGGTCGGTCGCCAGGCAGTGCCGACCGGTGTGGTCGTGCGAGCCCGAGCCGAAGACCGTCGCATCGTTCTGGGCGACGTGGAAGTCGATCGTCCAGGGGCGGAGGGCCGTCGTCAAGGTTTTGAGGGCCGAGTCGAGCGTCGCCTTGTCGGACCAGTCGAAGTCGGGCGGGAGGATCCGGTCTTCGGGAGCGTTCTCGCCGAGCGTGTAGAGCAAGGTGTGAGCCATGTCGGCCTGGAAGCCGACGGTCTCGGGCTCGCCAACCTGTTCGAGGAGGTCAACCATCGCGCGCCAGGAGTGCATTCCGCCCCAGCAGATTTCCCCCTCGGCGGCGAGCTTCTCGCCGTGGTCGCGGGCGATCTTGCCTGCCAGTTTGAACGTCTTGGCGATCTTCTTCTGGTTGCCGATCGGATCGGTGGACCAGTCGGCCACGCCGGTCGCCGAGTCGAACCGGACGACGCCGTAAGGTCGGACGCCTAGCTCTCGGAGCGTCTTCGCGATCCGACAGCCCTTCTCGACCTGCTTGAGGAAGTTGGTCCGGCCTTCGCCTTCGTCCATCGCCGGTCCGCCACCGGTCGGCGGCCAGATCGGCGCGACGACCGAACCGATCGTCAGCCCCCTGGCCTTCACCTTGTCGGCCAGGGCCTTGAGGTCATCGTCGGAGGAGTCAATATCGACGTGAGGGGCGAACAGGAAGAGGTCGACGCCGTCGAACTTGATGCCGTCGACCTCGGCTGCGGCCGTGAGGTCGAGCATCGTGTCGAGATCGATGGCGGGCTCGGAACCGTCCCCCTTGCCGACGACGCCGGGCCACGCCGCGTTGTGCAGCTTGGGGAAGTTGTTGGGATGGCTCATGATCTACCTTTCGTGACCGGGTGAAGCGTGGGAGAGGAACGGATTATGGGGTTGAACCAGGGTCGGAGGCAATCAGGAACCGGCGGACCAGTTGCTCAACTCGGCGGACGTCGGCGATCCCTTGGAAGCCTGAGTGGTAAAACGAAGGATGTCCGCAAAGCCGGACGTCTCCCGATCCGTCGGGATACTCGATGCGATGCAGTAGATCCGACTTGATCATCCCCCGCTGATAGGTATGAACCGCGAAAGCCAAGTTCTTGGTGGGTATCCAGATGATGGCCCGGCGGTCGGTCAGAGCATAGATCTGTCCAGCCAGTTTTCGGCGCTCGTTCTGCTTCGAGAAGAAATGGCTCACGAACCCGATCACGAAAAAAAACACGATCACTCCGGAGAGCAAGCCGACGACCCCGAAAAATCCATCGGACCCCGGATTCTTGTTTGTGACCATGCTGAGACAGCCGACGCTGGTGGCCGCGAAGCCGGTGAACCAGACCAAAGCCGTCACGGAAGGCCACGGATTGATCGAGGGGGAGATGACACAAGACCGCGACGCCCAGAGCAACCGCTCGCCAGGCTCAAGCTCGGGCTTGACGAGTTCCACCAGTTCCTCGGGCAGATCCTCGATCAACGATGGCGACCCGTCATCCATCACGATCAGCCCTCAGTCATCCGAGGGACGATTGTTGTCCGGACCCATTCGCGGAGCTGGATGGACCATTCGTCGGCACCGAGGGCTTCCGCCAGTCGAAGTTGATCAAGAACATCCTTCGTTTCAAGCCAGGGCAGGGCTAACCCTCGATTCGAAGACCGATAAGACCCGTCTTCACAACGGAGACAGAACGAGAAGGTCCAATCCTCGACGTCGAACCGCCAGACCTCGGGGACACCGAGTCGTCCGTAGACGAGGAGAGCGTCGTCGGCCGGGTGCGACACCTCGACCTCGATGGCGATGTCGGGCGGCGGCTGACTTGAGAGGTCGATATTGATCGAGCCCCGCATCAACTCGGCATGCTCACCGAGATAGAATGTCTCGTCCCCCTCGACGCCGACGGCATGGTCCCTGCTCCGAAATGTCGCGGACCCGGCGTCTTCCCAGCGAATCCCGGTTGCCGAGGCGACGGCCTTGACCAACTCGGCCAGCCGCCGCGACAACCACTCATGACGACGAGAAGCGGTCAAGAACGTCACCCTCCCGTCGACATAAACGACACGAACGTTGCGTCCTTCACCGATCGCATCGTTGATCGCGACGTAGCCGTCGTAGTCGATCCCATCAAGGACAAAATGCCGTTCCCCACCGACGGCACCAGTTTCGGCGGTCGCGGTCGCCATGAATCGTTCCTCCTTCTTCAACGCCCCTTGAGGTAATCCCCGACCGCCGGGACGCTCGCATGCACGTCCGGGCCGAAGTAGCGAAGACTCACGAACGGCTCGGAGCCGGTGTTCTTGAACGTGACGCCTTCCTTGGCCTTCTTGTCGGTCACGAAGACCTCGTCCTTCGTCACCTCGCCGTAGCGGATGAAGACGGGGGTGTCGATTTCGAGGGTGCCGATCGTCCCTCGCCCCTGGGTGCTCACCAGGCCGTAGGCCCCGGGGTCCTTGATCGTGGCCGAGCCGCCGGGATAGACGGTCAGCTCGCGAGCGCTGAAGAGTTGCTTGCCGTCCACGGTTCCGTAGACGATCCACTTGTCGACGTACCCTTCGGCCTCGGAACCGCTGTGGACGATCGGTTCGAGGTAGTTGTGGGCCTTGAACTCGGGATCGACGTTCTTGGCCCAGTCGAGTTGCTCGACCAGGTAGTCAAGGTCGTGA
>JAJYCH010000632.1 GCA_021778575.1 Planctomycetota bacterium | reverse complement strand
GCTTCGGTGGCGACAGCGGAAAAGTGGCTCGCTGGTCTTGCAAAATCTCTGTCCACCCTTCAAAAACAGACATTTCGTTGCCCGCTCGCTGCCGAGAGTGATAAATTCCCACGGCCGATCCGGGAACATTATTACGGACGTCGGCCGAAGAATCGTTTCCGAATCTTGTTCGAGATCAGAGAATATGTTGTCTAAGTAATCTATGTCCGACATGCTGCCCGCGACAAAGTTGAGCCTTGATATAAGATCCTGCTTCAACCATAAGTAGACATATTATTCGATCGCCGTCGAAGTCGTCTCGAATCCATTGGTGCCACATGGGATATCGCGCGAATTTTGTCACGATCCGTGACGGGAAGACATCGATCTATTACGACTGGTGGGGAGCCGGTACGCTTCTAAGCAATCTCTTGCACGGGCCGGAATTGACGATCGAAATGTTCGAACTCCAGGAACTGACGGACGGTTTCATGGGTGTGGGCATTCAGGCTGGTGCGCTTGTTGATCAAGATGCGCGGTGTCTGCTTTTCTTCCACACGAGCGTTCGCCCCGCCATTGTGGGTCCCTATCTTCAACTCGTCGAACGCACATGGCCCGGCTGGAAGGTCCGTTGGGCCGATCAAGGGCTTTTTGATCTCGCCTCCTCTATTGGCTATGATCCAGGCCATATGATTGATGAATTGAAGAGATTTCGTCATTTGCAACAGACGGAGTTGTCGGTCGTTCCCGAGTACATCGGGACGGTTATCACATTCGGATCGGCAGACGAAGCGATCGATTATGGCTTCGAGGAATTTCTGAGCGAAGTTCTTGCCCGAGGTCCCGATCTCATCGGGTCGCTTCAGAGCCGGGCCAAGATCGCACTGGTCGATGATGAAGATATTGAAGGGGCAGCCTTCATTAATGTATTAGAGAAAGAGATCTGGGTCTGGCAGTATGGCTGTCTAACAGATATCGAAGTGGAATGGATCGCCGAGAACTGGCCAGGCTGGACCGTACGGCGTCACAACGCAGGGTTGAAGACGCATGTCGAACTATCGTGTCGCGACGCCTCTCTCTTCACCATCGATGAAAAAGAAGCCATGCGACGGATCATGACCTTTCTCTCCGAGGAGGGCCCGTATCACCCGCCCGATTCGCTGAAAGATATCTTGAAATTTTGAAGCAAGGCTGATTCTGTTCCCAGACGGACCCGACTCACGCAAACAACGACGTCAAAGCATTCCCCGTGTTGATCTGAAGCGGGCGGCCGACGGCGTCTTTGACCTCGGTTGCGGGGTTGATTCCCAGGGCGTGCAGGATCGTCGCTCCCAGGTCTTCGGGGCTGACGGGGTCCTTGGCGGGATAGGCGGCCCAGCGGTCGCTGGCCCCGTAGATCTGGCCTCCGTTGATCCCTCCTCCAGCCAGGGCGACCGAATAGCACCTCGGCCAGTGCTCTCGACCGGCGTTGGCGGCGGTGATCCTCGGGGCCCGGCCGAACTCGCCGGCCCAGACGATCAGGGTCTCGTCGAGCAAGCCTCGGGCGTCGAGATCGTCGAGCAACGAAGCAAAACCTCGGTCGGCGGGGGGCATCAGGTCGTTCTTGAGACGATTAAAGTTGTCTCCATGCGTGTCCCAGAAGTTCCGGCCGTCGTCGTGCCAGTTCACTGTCACCAGGCCGACTCCCGCCTCGACCAATCTCCGGGCCAGCAAGAGGCACTGGCCGTGGATGTTCCGGCCGTAGCGATCGCGGATCTTGGGATCTTCGCGGTCGACCTCGAACGCCCCTCGGGCCTCGGCCGAGACCAGGGCGTCGAGCGCCCGCCCTTGAAAGCCGTCCCAGGTTCCGGGGCCGGTTCCGGAGAGGTCCATGCCGCCCGAGATACCCGAAAGCAAGGCCCGGCGGTCGCCCATTCGCCGCGAATCGACCCCTTCGGGCAAGCCCAGACCAGCGACCTGAAACCCCTTGGCGTTGGGGTCGCCGTTGACCTGGAACGGGTCGAACCCCTTGCCCAGCCAGCCGCCATGTTGCCCAGGGGCCCGGCCGCCCGGGGCCGCGGGATGGGCGACGGTCCAGGGCATGGTCACGGCCGTCGGCACCGCCCCTTTGGTTGGTCGGAGCTTGCTGACGATCGAGCCCAGGTGCGGCCAGTCGCCAGGCGATGGCGGCGCGGCGTCGGAATTCGGCGTCGGCGCGAGGTGGCCGGTCAGAAGCCGGTGGGCCGTCGAGAGATGCGCGGGATCGGCATGAGTCATCGACCGGACGACGGCCAGCCGGTGCGATTGATTCGCCAGGAGCGGGAAATGCTCGCTGATCCGGAGTCCGGGCGTTCGCGTCTCGATCGTCGAGAACTGCCCACGGATCTCGGCCGGAGCCTCGGGCTTGGGGTCCCAGGTGTCAAGCTGACTCGGCCCGCCCCACTGGAAGATGAGAATGCACGACTTCGCTCGGCCAAACCCGGACGCGGTGTCCGCCCCTTGAACCACGGCCCGGCCCCGAAATAATTCGGGCAAGGCCAGGCCGAGCGAGCCCAGCACACCCGCCCGAAGCGCCTCGCGCCGGGAAGGCTGACGGAATCCTCGACACGAGCCGCTTGATCGCTGGTTGGCCATGGCACCCTCAATCCTTCGCCGGCGATGTTAAACTTCTCGCCAACATCGTAAACCGAAGTTTACCCGACCTTGGGCAAAAAACAAAGAGGGACAGGCCGGCGCGGTTGTCCGGAGATTGGGGAGGGGGATTGCTTGCCCCGACTCGGGCGCGGGATTTGCTTTCGAGGGCTGGCAATCTGTATAACAGGTGGCGGAACCTGATCAAGAGTCGGGCGTGAGATGGCGGGCGAGATCTGGAGGTGGCGGGGTGCATCGAGACGTTTTGGCCATCGTGCTGGCGGGCGGGCGAGGGGCTCGGCTGGAGCCGCTCACCCGCGACCGGGCCAAGCCGGGCGTCCCGTTCGGCGGGATTTACCGGATCATCGACTTCACCCTGTCCAACTGCATCAACTCCGACCTCCGAAAAATCCTGATCCTGACCCAGTACAAGGCCGTCAGCCTGAACCGGCACATCGACCAGGGGTGGAAATTTCTCAGCCGCGAACTCGATGAATATGTCGAGGTCATCCCGCCTCAGCAGCGGATCGCCGACCACTGGTATCAAGGCACGGCCGACGCCATCTATCAGAACGTCTACACGATCGAGAAAGCCGCTCCACGCGATACCTTGATCCTCGCCGGCGACCACATCTACAAGATGAATTATGCCGAGATGATCGCCTTCCATCGCGAAAACCGCGCCGATTTGACCATCGCCTGCTTTCCGATGCCCAAGGATACCTCGCGAGAACTCGGCGTCCTGAGGGTGGACAACGACGGGCGGGTCCTCGAATTCATCGAGAAGGAGCCCGACGCCCCGACCATGCCGGGCCATCCCGACCTGATTCTCGCGTCGATGGGAATTTATGTCTTCACGACCAACGTGATGTACGAGCGGCTCTTTCGCGACGCCGCGCGGAAGGAGGCCAGCCGGCACGACTTCGGCCACGACATCATCCCCGACATGCTGGCCGACTCGCGGGTTTTCGCCTATCCGTTTCGCGACGAGAATCGCAAGGAAGGTGCCTACTGGCGCGACGTCGGGACGCTCGATGCCTATTATCACACCAGCATTGATCTGACCCAGATCGCCCCGATC
>JAJYCH010000631.1 GCA_021778575.1 Planctomycetota bacterium | reverse complement strand
TTCGCGAGCCCCTACTGCGGCTTGCATTCGGATTGCACACGTAGGGTCCGCTGTGCGGACCGTCCCTTTGTGCGATGGAACAGACAATTCCGGCTGGAAACCAGGGCGGATAACGAAGAAGACGGTCCGCACAGCGGACCCTACAAGAGTAGGGGAGTGCCAAGCGGTTGATAACCGCCCTAACAACATCAGCCGCTCTCTTCTCAAGTCATTCAAGGCCGGCCGGGCCGCCAATCCATCACGCGGTGCCCCACGGTCGCTCCGGTCTTGAAGTCGAGAAGCTCGATATAACGGCCGCCCATCTCGTTGCCATAGATGGTGAGGTGTTTGTCGTCGACATCGAGGTTGATCAGGTTTCGATACTTGGAGTGAGCCACGGCAATGCCCACCAGATGTGTCCTCCACACAGGTTTTCCAGCCTTCAGGTCGAAGGCGACGATCGAGCAGCCCGACGTGATCGGATTGAAATCGGCAAGGTAAAGGACATCACCACGGCGGACAAAAACCGTGTTCGGGTGCCCCTGCCAGACGAAATCAGCCTGGCCTTCGCGAGAGATCGTGAGCGGTTGCGACCGCGGATTCTCTTTCTTCGGTTCCAACTTGAGGACAAAACCCGGACCGAGCTGGCTCATGCTCGCCTGGGGGGTGGTTCGCTTCTCGTCCCACTTCCATTCCATTTTTTCGACAACAGCCTGGTCCGGAAGGCACGCCTCCGCCTCGACCGAGAGCCCCGATCGCGAGAACAAGGGGCGTGAAGCCTGGGGATTCTGGAGGTCGGCGAGCAAGAGTCGGGCCCGCTTCAGGCTCGCCTCGGTCATCCGGAGTTGCTCGTGCTGTCGCTCGGTCTGCTCCTCAAGTTCGGCGACAAGCCGCCGGAGTTCCTCGATCGTCCGAGCCTCCTGCTTCGCCGGTTCCTGGGCAGGAGGCTTGTCCTGAGCGAGAGTCGGGCGCGGCTCCAGGAAGAAAATCCCGACCGCCCCGAAAGTCAGGATAGCGGTCAGCAAGCCGAAACGACAAGATTTCATCGATCGGATCATGAGGATGCTCCTCGGAAATTTCCTGTTGGGTGGCCCCTTGTCCCCGGAGTAATGGTATCACAACGGCAGGCAAGCCAGAGGAATGCCGATGGATCAAAATTACTTCGGCGGAAGCCGGAAATCGGAATCTTATCTCCGCCAGTCTCGCGATCGCGAACCCACTCACAGGCTATTGTGTGACCTTAGATCGGGCATCGGGCTCGACCGGATTTTTCGACTCTCGCTCCTTCTCCCCCTCCTCCAGCGCTGACACGAACCTTGATTTCTGAACTCGGGCCGGATCGCGTCCCGCTTGCTTGATGAGTTCGATGAGGACAGGCTCGCGCATCCCGATGTCGAACAATGCCAGGGCGGCGTTCTCGCGGATCGTCTTGTCGGTGTCGTCAATTGCCGCTTTGAGGGCTGACAGAATCGCATCCTTTCGCTTATCCCATCTCAAGACCTTCTGGCCACTGGAATCACTCGACGTCGTGCCGAGGATGTCGACCAAGGCCCGGCGGACCTCGACTTCCGGGTCGTTGAGAGCCGCCAGCAGTGCGGGAAAGAGATCGGGGCAGGTCGAATGGCGTTGAGAATCCTGACCGAAGAGACACATTCCCCAGGCTGCCTTGGCCCGAACCCGAGGGTCTTCCCGGCCCGCCAGGAGCGGAATCAGGATCGCCGCGATCCTGGGCTGAGATTCCGGGATCAGCAGTCCGAGCTGTCCCAACTCCCAGGCCGCCGCCTGCCGGACCTCGATCGATGGGTCGGCCAGCGCCGATTGAATCGTGGCGATTACTGCCTCCTTGTCCCGTTTCGCCAGACCGGACAACGCGTTCATCGCGGCCTTCCGGACCGAATTCACCGGGTCTCGCGCGGCCTTGAGGGCCTGGCGGAAGGTTAGATCCTGTTCGTGATCCGACCCGCTGAAGCAAGTCACGACATCGAGAGCCTTGAGGGCGTTCGCTCGACAGCCGGGGTCATTGTCGTTGGTCGCCCGGAGCAGCACAGGGAACAACAGCTCCGTTCGCCGCCGACGATTCCATCGCTCCTGCAGGAACTCCGGAGTCGGCGGGCCGGCGGAGTTGGGGGGATCAACGAGGTATCGAAGCCTCGACTTCATCTCCAGAGCCCAGACCTCGGCCGCCGCCGACCGCCGAGCCTCGACGTTGCCAAAGCGGAGCTTCAAGGCCAACCAGTGGATTTCCGGGCCATCGTGATAAACCTTCTGCCCGATCAGGCCGAGCACCACCAGAGCCGCAAGCGCCACCCAGAGGAGCGTTCGGATTCGGAGCCGGAACCGGGGGAGCCGCATGGGTTCGTCCTGGTTGATCTCTTGCGATGACTTCACTCGTGCCGTTTCGATAATTGCTGAATCGATAACTTTACTCGGTCGCTGATCTTGCTCTCAAGATGAACGTGAACCGAAACTCGCGATCCAGGCTTCGGCAGCGGAACCGTGATCGAGCGGAAATCTCAAAGAGCAGGGAACGCTCGCCAGGTCTCCGGACAGGCTTCTCGAAGCCTTTTCTGGAAGTCTTTCCTGTATTGCGGATTCTTGATCTCAAGAAACTGTTTGCGAAATTCGGCGACAAGAGCCGGGTCTTCGGCCGCCCAGGCGCGGATGGTGGCTCGCTCGCAGTCCGAGTAAGTCGGGCCGCCGGAGAGCCGATCGATTCCAGAGTTGTTCTCGACCATCAGGAACCCGCCCAGCCAGCGAAGCTTGTGCCAGCTCGTGGTCGAATCATGGGTGCAAGGGATGCCGAGGTCGGCGGCGATGAACTCGGCCCACGTGGGATATTCCCGGAGAGACTCCTCGCGGACCCGACCGAAGAATCGCGCCTCGACGAAGTTCTTGCCGTGATTGCAGCGGTTGCAGTCCTGGTGAATCCAGACCCAGTCGACCGACGTGAACCAGACCGCCGCCAGAGTGTTTGATACCAGGAGCCCTGAGAAAACCCACTGAGGCAGCCGCAACCTGCGTCTTCCGCCCAGAAACAGGCTCGCGACGAGGCCAAGGCTCACGATCGAAACGGCCGACGTGATCAGGTCGAGCCGCGACGGGAACGGGATGTCACTCCGGAACCGCCAGGCCCAGAACGCCAGAGGTATGGCGATAACGATCACACAAACCATCGCATGATGGATTGTCAATCGTTCAGGTTGGCTCGGGTCGGGCTTCACGGTTTCCATGAATCGTTCATGATTTTACTTCTTGGCGGGGTTGGGACGAGGCCGGGCGGGGGGACGTTGTCGAACAAGGCTGACACTCGGCCGATCTTTCTTGAATTCCGCCACTCCGGCGTCGGTCACTCCGGTCTCGATGACGGTGAGTTGCTTCAGTTTCGGCAGGTCGCGGAGCGATTTCAACCCCTCGTCGGTGATCTTCGTGCCGAACAGGTTGAGCGCGGTCAGCGCGGCAAATCCGGGGTCGGCGGCCGGTCTCAACCCTGCGTCGGTGATCGGGTTCTTGGGAAGCGATAAGACCTTTAAGCTGGGCAGGGTCCGGCAGGTTTCGAGGCTCTCGACCTGACTCAGCGAGAGGTTCAAGTTTTCAAGCTGGCTCATGTTTTTGAGTTGAACAATTCCGGCCGAGGTGACGCGCGTTCCCTGGAGGGTCAATTGCCTCAACTCGGTCATGCCGGCCAGGTGGAC
>JAJYCH010000630.1 GCA_021778575.1 Planctomycetota bacterium | reverse complement strand
CCAGAGCGGTGGGGCCAGTTCTGGGAGAAGGTCGATCGGTGGGGCTTCCCCGTCGCAGTTTGAGTGATAGTATCAGTACTGATTTTACATCAAGCATCGGTCGAACCCGATTCGAACCCACACTCACCAAGGTTTGAGCTTGGCCGCTCGGCCAGTTGGCGTACCGTGCCGTTTCTTTTTGATCGATAAATTCAGCGCCCTCGATGGGATTTGAACCCACGATCTTCACCTTGACAGGGTGACGAGCACTCCAGGCTGCTCCGCGAGGGCGTGGTGTTCGACGTCATCGACATCATCGACGCCAGTTGCTCGGGAGGGATTCGAACCCTCAGCATCTCTCGGTCTGAACGAGAGTGGTCTGCCAGTTGCCTACCGAGCCATGTTTACATCTCTGCGAACTACCCGGAGCGGGATTCGAACCCGCAGACGCCCGATTTTAAGTCGGGCCGCTCGGCCAGTTGGCGTACCCGGGCCACGGGAAGTCGATCGAGAATCAGTTCCGGGGGCTGGAATCGAACCAGCGGCCTCCGCGTTCAGAGCGCGGCGTCACTACCAACAGCAACTGCCCCGGAATCAAGGATTATTTTTAACTAGTCATTTACACAATCAAGCATTAATATTCCATTCGGGGAGGAGGATTCGAACCTCCACGCTCCGGATCAAAACCGAAGAGCCTGCCAGTTAGCCGATCCCCGAGAGCACCTCGCGGGAGTCGAACCCGCCTGTCCGGTTTGGAAGACCGGTGCCTTTGCCGCTCGGCCAGAGGTGCATGTGGTTTACATGCTTGGATAAAACGTTGATTCGCCAGAGCATCCCGCGGGAATCGAACCCGCCTCGCCGGTTTACAAGACCGGTGCCTCGCCGCTCGGCCAGAGATGCCTTGTTCGACCAATCCATCATCAGCGGAAGGGGAGGGAGTCGAACCCTCAAGGCTCTGCGCTCGCCCGCTTTCGAGGCGGGTCCCGTCTCCGGTCGGGTAGCCCTTCCAACTTCGAGATTTGCCAGCGGAAGGAGAGGGAGTCGAACCCTCAAGGCTTTGCGCTCGGCCGTTTTCAAGACGGCTGCCATCACCGATTGGCTTGTCCTTCCGTCGATCGCAGAGCACCGGGGGCAGGAATCGAACCTGCGACATCCTCCTTAACAGGGAGGCGGATGAACCAACTCATCCAACCCCGGTATTGATTCATGAAAATTGCGGCAAATGTCAGGGTGGCTGGATTTGAACCAGCGGTCTCCCGATTCCGAACCGGGCGGATTGGCCAGGCTTTCCCACACCCTGAACGCGTGAGCTGATTTTCAAGTACCCAGCGGGAGTCGAACCCGCACTTCCGCCCTGGCAAGGCGGTAGGCTACCGCTACATCATGGGTACAGGGTTGCCGAAGCCGAATTGTCAAAGAATGATCGCATCAAGATCGAGAGAGAGCACCGGGTGGGACTCGAACCCACGTGGCCGCGTTACGGGCGCGGTATCCTGGCCGCTGGATGACCGGTGCAAGCCATCGAAAATCGCAAGTGGGACCAGAGGGACTCGAACCCTCACAACCCGGTTAAGAGCCGGGCGTGCTGCCGCTAACACCTTGATCCCGTCAGGTTTTGTTCAAGTCGGTGCGTGAGTCGGCCCGGGAGGAGTCGAACCTCCGCCTGGCGGTTATCAGCCGCCTGTTCTTTCCGCATACAGAGGGACTTTTCATCGTCTTGGCATGAGACCAGACAGAGCCGGTTCAACCGAGGTTCGCAGGAAAAACAAAGGGATCGAGGCAGGGGGAAACCCTTTCCTCGATCCCTTTTTCGTTTAGCAGTCGCCTCGACAACAACCCTACCGTTTCTTCTTTGGTTTCTCGTCGGGCTTCTCTGCTGGCGCTAACCGACCGAGTTCTTTCATCCGGTCGACCCGAGAACAATAGTATTCCCGAACCGCCATTTCAATGATTGCTGATTTGGTGATCCCGTCGAGATTTTCCAAATGCTCTAGGTAAGTATGACAATCGTCAGAGAGTCGAAACGAGATAGGCGAGCGCATGCTTGCATCCTGGTATTGAACCGCAAAACAGTCCGACCATTGGCGCAAGACGCTGGCCAACTGTCAAGTTAAGTCAGACCTCGGAACCCGCGTTCACTAATGCTCTCGACCCTGACCTTGACTGAACAAGAGGTCAGAGCCGCGCAGAGTGCAAGCTTACCGCCTCTTGCGTCGAGGCTTTGGGTCGAGTCGCCTTGCACACCAGGGACAATAGCGAATCCCGATTCCACTCATTCCACCGTCGTGAATGAGAATTGCGCGACTCCCATCGGGAAAGACGATAATAAGCTGATCGGAACAAGGAAAGATCGAGTGATCGTTTTTGCAGTCCTTCCAATCCTCGACCGCCCGTTCCATCATCTTACAACAATGTTTTAGAGCCATTTTGCAATCTGAACGTCTTTGGAGTCGAAACTAAACTCGCCTTCGACCGAGCCGCGTAGAGTGCAACAACATGCCTGTGTTCCCGTCTCGTTCAACATCGGAGGCCATTCGGGGTGATAATCCATTTCGATGAACGCTTGATCGCACTCGAAATGAATCGTGATCGAGGTTGCGTGTAATTCTTCACCAGTTGCCAAATCGGTAATGCGAGTGATTCGCCGTCCGTCGACCAAGCTACTGGCGATCTTGAATGACTTGTTGATCGGGTTTTTATATTGAGTTTCCATGTTGTTATAGAGCGTGCCGCCTCCAGAATCAGACCGAGCAACCGAGGATGATAACGTCGACAACAATCGTGTTCGCGCCCGGATCGAGGTTTAACAGCTTGTTCGACGACGAGACAACCATTCCCGTCGAGGTCGAGGCAACATGGTAGAACACACCGTCATTGGTCGCCGTCGAGGCGTGAATTGTGTTCTGACCGGGGTTGGATACCAGAGCCGTCCAAGCGTTGGTTGTCGTTCCCGAGAACCCGAATAAGACGTTTTGGCCGTCGGTTGTCGAGCGATTCTTGATATAGACCGATCGAACCCGCGCGAAACTGATCGGAACGCCATAAGGGTCGGTCAGGTTCGTTAGGTCGAGAACCGTCGGGGTCGCCGATAGGGTCAAGGTCTTGATAAAAGGAACGTCGACGTTATCCGCTGCCCCTGCCGTTCCTGCCGGTTGCGCTGGTTTGAACCCGACGCTGATAGACGAGGCGAGGGCAACACCGCCCGGAATGGTCGTCGACGCTATTTGGAGTTCCGAGGTTAATTTCTGTGATCCGGTAATAACGCTCATGACCTATCTAGGTCTGACGATCATTTTTATCTAGGTCTGACGATCATTTTCCTAGCGCCCGTTTGATTACATCCCTACGCCGCTGGTCTAGTTCCTTCGGAACCTCCAGTTTCTTGCCACAACCGCAACCTCTGGGCTTTGGCTTGACCCTCGGTCGGATCGGCAACCCGGCAAGGTGGTCTGACCAGAGCTTCCCAAACGCCTCCAGGGTCGCGTTAGAGGCAACCCAAGACCGACCCGACGCAATCCTCGTCTGTGTCCCGTCGAGGTCGCTCCGATCCGCCTGGAGGGCTTCCCAGAGCGCTGGGCCGGTCGCCTCGACGACAACCCGCGTCAATCCGGGGTTTTCTTTGGCAACCCCTACGTTCGTCGAGATCACTGGAACCCCAACCGCCAACCCCTCGACGAGGGACAACCCGTAACTTT
>JAJYCH010000629.1 GCA_021778575.1 Planctomycetota bacterium | reverse complement strand
GTCGCCAGGCTGGTTTTCTTGTCGGCTCATCAGCGAGTGATCGGTTTTCTCCTGGAGGTTGATTCCTTGTCCCTCTCAATCGGTCCAGCAATCACGCGGTCGGTCTCGCGGATCGACTCGTACCTCCGTCCGATCTCGCTCGTTCTGCTGATGGTCGCCGAAATCTTCTTCTTCACGCTCCGGTTCGGTCCCCCCGAGGACTTGCCGACCGATCACTGGTGGGGCTGGCCGCTAAGCTATTCTCGACCGTTTATTCGTCTGGCCCTGTTGATCGTCGTTGCGATCTCGACGTTTGGCGGCACTCGACTGGTCCATCGGCTCCGTCGCGGATTCTGGAACGATCACGATCACCAGTATTCCTGGCCGACATGGTTCCTGGTACACGGGGTCAGCCTGGTCTGCATGGCGGGATTGACGGCTTTCGTGTGTGAAGGAAAATTGCTCGAATCTTCCTGTCCAGGTCTGTGGATCACGGGCTGGATCATCTCGGTCGCGGCCACGGTGGGAAGCTGGCTGGCAACGGTACTTTCACCTGGAGCGTGGTTTGAGATCGTCAAGCGTAGTCGCCTGGCGATTGTGGTTGGCCTCGCGGTCGCGACGCTGGCCTTCTCTCTGGGAAATTATACCGGGCAGCTCTGGAGCACGATGGCAGGTGCCACGATGTTCCTGGTCGAGCAGATGCTTCGATTGATCTCGGCCCATACGATGATCGATCCGACCACGCGGATTGTCGAACTCGATCACTTCAGGGTCCGGATAGGCGACCCTTGTTCTGGTTATGAGGGAATCGGCCTGGTCGTGGCTTTTCTCGCCGGGTACTTCTGGGTCTTTCGGCGGTCGCTCCGCTGGCCTCAGACTTATTACCTGTTTGCGCTGGGAACCGTGCTGATCTGGCTACTCAACGCGGTCCGGATCACCCTGCTGTTGATGATCGGCGCCTGGGTCTCGCCGAACGTGGCGCTGGGCGGGTTTCACTCGCAGGCCGGCTGGCTGTCTTTCCTCATGGTCAGTCTCGGCCTCGTCGCAATTTCGCGGCGCTCGCCTTGGTTCGTCGCGAACCCCGAGCTCTCTGCTGAGATCCGTCAGACGAACCCGTCGCTGGCGTTCCTGGGACCGTTTCTGGTCGTTCTGGCCTCGGCGGTCGTCACGGGTGCTCTGTCCTCTGGGTTTGACGCGTTCTATGGACTTCGCGTCTTCGCCGGAGGGCTGGTCCTCTGGTATTTCCGTCGCGAATTTGCCGGGCTGATCTTCAACGGCACCTGGGTCGGGGTCGGAGTCGGTGTGATCGCCTTCGGACTCTGGGTGGCGCTGGAGCCTGCCTCAACGGGTTCCGGCCAAGCTCTGGCGACACTGGTGGGCGACATGTCCAGAGAACGGGCCTGGGCCTGGATCGCGCTCCGCGTGATCGGCTCGGTCGCCATCGTTCCGGTCGTCGAGGAACTTGCCTTCCGCGGCTACCTGATCCGCCGGTTGAGTTCGTCTGACTTCCAGTCGATCCCGCTCGACCGGTTTGCCTGGGTTCCGCTACTGGTCTCGTCGGCGGCGTTCGGACTGCTGCACGGCCGCTGGCTGGCGGGGATGCTCGTTGGCTTGCTCTACGGTCTGGCTCTCTATCGCCGGGGAAAGCTGGGCGACGCCATTCTCGCTCACGCCGTCACGAACGGATTGATCGCCGCCACGGTTCTCTGGACCGGAGACTGGACGATGTGGACTTGAGGAACGTCTGGATTCAACCCGCGCCTTTATCACTTTACCACCCAATGCCACCACCGCCTTGATGTTCGACTCTCGATCCCGGAACCCACCTTGGCCCACACGGCCTGGGGTTTCGTGTTTTGTGCTGGGATGAGCAGAATTAATCGGCTCTCCATCACATGTCAATTTTATGCATGATATCACTCAATCTAGATTTTTAATCTAGATGGGATCGCTCCACGTATGTTGTTGTTCGGTTGTATCGATCCGTTCATTCGCCATCGTTTTTCGTTCTCAATTGACACCAGCCAGGAGTCTCGGATGTTGGACAACAGGAAAACCCGTCGCGCCGGTCAGGTTCGCCCGGCGCGGGTGAGCTATGGCGCGGCGGTGGAAGCGTTTGAGAAGCGCGAACTCTTGTCGGGCGTGAGCCCGTTCATCCAGGGGACCGTGTTCGTCGATTCGTCGGCCACGGCTCCGGGGACTCTGACCGGTTCCGACGCGACGATCTCGGGCGTGACAATCTCGCTCTACCAGGGGGCGAACCCGAACCTCTCGACGGCCACGCCCGTCGCGACGACGACGACCGACTCCTCCGGTAATTACCTGTTCAATTCCCTTGGTTCGGGCAGCAACGTTCAGCCCCTACCGGCCGGAGTTTACACGGTAGTCGAGGCGACGCCTTCGCTCTACACCAGCTCGGCCGCTCAGGCGTTCTCGCAGGTTGATCCGACGACGGTCATCGCGCCGAACGAGATCCAGGTAACGGTTGTCGGTGCCCAGGAGACGGCCACGTTCAACTCGAACGTCACCTACACGCCGAATCTTTACGGCTCGAACATCGACTCGTTCGATTACTCGATCAACGGCGTCGCGCAGACTCGGGCGTTCGCCACGCAGCTCAACTTCAACGTGACCGGCGACCCCAACGCGCTTTCCAGCTCGTTCAATACCTTGTGCGTCGATCCCACCGACGACCTGACCGGCCCGCCCTCATCGTTCGCGGTCGTTACCACGCCGACCAGCGGGTTCAGCGTCAATGGCGGACGGATCGGCTACCTGTACAATCAGTATGGGGCGGGACCGCTTCCCAGCACGCTTCCGGCCGGAGTCGCCGGCCTGACGACTCCGGATATCGAAGCCGGCTTGCAACTCGCGGTCTGGGAACTCGAATACCCCTCGACCGGTCCCAATTCCGGCTTCGCCCTGACCGGGTACAACCCGGCCCGGATGACTCCGCAGGATTACGCCAACGCCCAGACGGCCGCCGCCGCCTTCATCACCGATTCGATCGGCAAGTCGGAGCAGGTTGGCATCCTCGACGCTTCGTTGACCGGAACAGCGCCGTCCAACGCCGTTGCCAACTCGGGCGGGCAGAGCGTTCTGTTTGGGATGAGCTTGAATTTCGGGAACAAGGCGGCCGGTTCGATCAACGGCTTCGACTACCTGGTCTCCAACACCAACACCTCGGCGACCGGTCTGTCGGGCTCGACCCCGAATTTTCCGGTTGTCGGCACGACGCTGAACCTGCTCGACTCCAATGGCAAGGTGGTCGCGACCACTACCACCGACAGCACGGGTGCTTACTCCTTCCCCAGCCTGCCGTTCGGCACCTACAGCGTGGTCGAGTCGGCTCCGACGACCTCCAACCACCTGGGGCAGACCTCGAATACCTCCGGCGCGGTGGCCGGTAGCGGCTCGACCGTCGCCAATATCACCCTGACCCCGGCCCTTCCCACCAGCACCGACAACTTCTTCGAGACCGCTTCGGTCAGCGTCAACGGGACCGACTACCTGGTGCTCCCCACCACGAGCCCGCTGACGACTTCCACGACCGGCGCGCTGCTGGCCAACACCGCGATCACGCTGACCGGGACCGACGAGTTCGGCAACACGGTGAGCAAGAGCGTGGTCACCGACGCCAATGGCAAGTACATCTTCCTTGGCCTGAACCGCACGACGACCGGCTACGCCGGGAGCGAGACGCTCCCCAC
>JAJYCH010000628.1 GCA_021778575.1 Planctomycetota bacterium | reverse complement strand
TCGAGGTCGAGCTTCTCGAAGGAGTCAACCGCCTGGTGGCTCGCTGCGGCAACGGCAACGGCGAGTGGGTGTTCGCCGTCAACGTCTCGCCTCCGCCGCCCGACGGGTTCGACGCCGAGAAGTCGAAGAAGCTCCGCGAGAGCCTGCTCGCCGCCCGGGTCGATGCGCAGGCGTCGCTTTATCGGCTCGAACAGAAGTCGCACGGGAAGATGCCCGCCGATGATCTGGCCGAGATCCTCGCACTCGAACAGAAGGCTGCCGCCGAGGCACTTGCGACCGAGCGAAGTCAACCGCCGGCCGACGATCCCAACCCCCGCGAGAACGCCGCCCGGAACCGCCAGCGGATCGCCACAGCGCTGCGGAATCTCGCCGTCGCGACCGAGGCCCCCGCGCTCCAGCAAGAGGCCGTTCGCCTGGCCGAGGCCGCCGCGAAGATCGACGCCGACCCCAAGGACGCACAGCGAGCCGCCGAGGCCGCCGCCGCGCTCGCCCAGCGTCTGGGCGACGGAATGAACACGAAAGAGCTTGCCGCCGCGCTCGCGAAGGCCGAGCGAGCCCTCGACACCGAGACCGACCCGACCCGGATCGCCGACCGCCAGAAAGCCATCGCGGCCGAGTTGAACCATCAACCTTCGCCCGCCACCGAGAAGGCCGAGCCCGCCGTCCGCGAGGCCGCCAACCAGGCCGAGCAAGCCCGACGAACCGACCCGTCGAAGCCCGCGCCGCCCGCCGTCGCCGAAGCCCGAGCCCGGGCCATCGAGGCGCTCGAAACGATCGCCGCCGACCCCGCGCCGATCGCAAAGAATGACGAGGCGAACAAACCATCGACCGACCCCGCGCAGCCTCGACCGACCGTCGCCGTACCGCCTGATCCGTCGCTGGGTCTGGGGCCTGAGCAAGCGGCCCGAGCGGCCGACCTGGCCGTCCGTCAGCGTCAGATTCGCGAGCGGCTCCAGTCGGCGATGGGCGAGCGGGTCGCCCCGCAGCAGGATTTGAAGCGCGAGGCGCAGTCGCTCGCCCGCGACCTGGCCGAGCTTCGCGACCGAGCGAAGGAGATGAACGCCCGGTCGCAGTGGCAAGCCCAGAACGCGGCTGAACTGGCGGGCGAGCAAGCGCCGAGATCGATGGAGCAGGGGGCCAACCAGCTCGCGCAAGGCCGTCTCGACCAGGCCCGCGACGCCCAGCGTCAGGCCGCCGACCAGATCGAACGGGCCGCGCAGGCCGCCGAGGACGCCGCCGCCGGTCTCAAGGCCGAAGGGATCGCCGAGGCCGGCGAGGCCGCCGCCGCCAGTGCCAGCGCCAACGGCCTGGCCGAGGCCAAAGACTCGCTCCGAGGAGCCTCGCGCAAGCTCGCCCAAGGTCCCTCCGGCCCCGGCACCGCCCAGGGGGCCGCCCCCGAGATGCGCCAGGCCGCCGAAGCACTCCGGGCCGCCGCGCAGGCATCGGCCAAGAGCCCCAACGCCCCGCCGATGGGCGACGCCGACCCCAACAGCAACCCCAACGTCACCGCCAGCGCCGCCGGTGTGGCCGAGGCCGATCTCGCCGCCCTCCAGGATCTGATCAAAAAGAAAACCGGCCGCCAGTGGGGAGAGCTCCCCGGCCACCTCCGGACCGAGATCCTCCAGCTCTCCAAGGGCCGCTATCGAGAAGACTACGCAAGGCTGATCCAGCTCTACTTCAAGGAGATCGCCGCCGACGCGGGGAAGCCGGCGAAGCCTTGATGGAGTAGAAGTAGGATGTGTCGAGTCCTCGAAGACGCACCGAGTGAGATCGGTATGGTGCGTCTCCCAATCGATCTGAAGGAGGGACAGATGAAGTTCAAGGTCGCGCTTTATCCTTCGGAAGAGGGAGTCGCCGTCTGCGTCCCGAGCTTGCCGGGCTGCTGGTCGCAAGGCGAGACCGAGGCGGAAGCGCTGGAGAACATCGCGATCGCAATTCGTGAGTATCTCGAAACCGAGGTAGAACTTGCCGAGGGGGCGGAATCGCGCGAAGTTGAGGTCATGATTTAACGATGCCTCGACTTCCCGGGATCAATCATCTGGAAGCGGTCCGGGCCTTCGAAAAGGCTGGCTTTCGGATCTTGCTTCAAGGCAAGCATATCGTCATGTCGAACGGATCGCGCAAGCTGATTATTCCCCGTCACAATCCGGTCAACGCCATCACGATGGCCGGAATCGTGCGGGACGCCGGCTTAGCCATCGATGAGTTTCGTGCCTTGATTTGATGAGATTCATGAATCGAGTCCACGAAGACGGACCGCGTGAACTTATCTGACAAGAGAGTCAGCACGTTCACTAACTGGGAGAATCTTCCATGAATAGCGTGACGCCGATCTGCGGGGAAGCCGAATTTGCGAGCCGTGGCGACGCGATCTATGATCGTCAAATTCAGCCGACTCTCGAATCTGGGCAGGAGGGGAAGTTCATCGCGATCGACATCGAGTCGGGGGATTTCGAGATCGATGCCGATGAACTCGTCGCGTCGGATCGCCTTCGCGAGCGGAGGCCCGAAGCTCAGACCTGGCTGAGACGAGTTGGGTCACGTTACGCTCGACGAATCGGCTCCCGTCCCCAGTCGGGATTGCGATGATCACCGGCATCGTCACCCCTGAGCGGGAGGCGTTCATCGTGTTGATGGTCCAGGGGCCGGACGGTCAAGCCGAAGAAATCCCAGCGGTCATCGACACCGGATTCGATGGCTCGTTGAGACTCCCATCCAAGACGATTGCCCGCCTGGGGTTGACCTGGAGGAGTCGAGGAAGGGCACTCCTGGCGGACGGTAGTGAGAGCATCTTCGACATCCACGAAGCCATCGTGATCTGGGATGGTCAACCGCGTCGGATCGCGATCGACACGGTGGACATGATTCCGCTGGTGGGTATGTCATTACTCGATGGTCATGAATTGACGATTCAGGTCTGCGACGACGGCAAGGTGATGATTCAACGGTTGCCTTGAATTGACCCCATGTGACAGTCTCTGTGGGATAGGATCAATCCAGCCCGACAGAAATACCCTCGACAGACCGGTCTTCAGGAAGCATCACATGGCCTTCCGCGACTTCAATTTCCCCGACGTCCAGCAGACCCTCGGCTTGACTCTGACCGAGGCGAACCTGTTCGACGGCGTCTCGGCGGTCGAGCCTTCGAGCGAGTTCGCGGCTCGGATGCGGTCGGGCGTCGACCTGGCCCTGGCGGTCAATACCGAGAAGGCCCGTTCTGAATTTATCATCGCGCCGGTGTTGATGGAACTCCGGCGGATGCTCGGCGACGGGTTCGGCTTGTTCTCGGGGATCGAGTTTCACGTCGATGCCTCTCGCGGTTTGAACGGCTTTTGCGACTTCATCCTGACTCGCTCGCCGCTCCAGTCCGTCTTGACCGCACCGCTGGTTGCGATCGTCGAGGCGAAGAACGACAACCTCCGGACCGTGCTAGGCCAGTGCATCGCCGCGATGGTCGCCGCCCGCGAGTTCAACGCCAGGACTGCGGTCCCTGTCGAATCCACTTATGGAGTTGTCACCACCGGCGGAGCCTGGAAGTTTTTGAGGCTGTCGGGTTCCGACCTGGAACTCGACAAGCACGAGTATTTCGTGGCCGAGTTGGGCAAGATCCTGGGGATCTTCTCGACGATCTTGCGAAGCCAGTGAGGTGCTGTTGAGTCCTCGAAGACGGACCGAGATACCGGGATGATAT
>JAJYCH010000627.1 GCA_021778575.1 Planctomycetota bacterium | reverse complement strand
CTGACATATCAAGCATGCCTCCGCCGGGAGAGCGATTTTGGATCTTGCTGAGGCGCCACCAGGGAAGGGTCCGGACCGTCGATTTCCCTGGCGACCACGCCTAGGGGATGTCGTGGGAATCATCAGCCTGTTCGCCGCGACGCGGTTGGTGTTGATTATGGCTGGGATGATCGCCTGGAACTTCCAGATTCCCGTCGCTCCGACCTGGCGGAAGACCGACCATAAAACCGGCATCCATTATGCCCTGGCGATCGATCAACCGTTCCTCGATATGTGGACTCGCTGGGATTCGTGGGAATACGACGAGATCGCCCGGGTCGGTTACTGGTACGACTACCAGCACAAGCCCTCACCCTACGGGACCGTGGCCTGCTTCCCGCTCTATCCGATGCTGATCCGGGGGGTGGGGTTCTTGCTCGGTGGTCGGACCGTGATCGCCGGGCTTCTGATCGCCAACCTGGCGGCGGTTGCCGGGTTTATCTTGTTATTCCAGTGGGGTTTATGGTGGGGCGATCGGCGGTCGGCCTGGTTGACCGTCGCGGCGGCGATCAGCTTTCCGGCGGGCCTGTTCTGGTCGGCGCTCTATCCCCAAGCTCTGTTCATGGCCCTGTCGGTCGGCGCTCTGGCTCAGATGTTTGACCGCCGGGTGGCCGTCGCGTGTCTGCTGACGGCCCTGGCCACGGCGACCCGCCTGGAAGCCGTCGCTCTCCTGCCGGTCCTCCTCCTGATCCGCCTGAGCCAGAGTGGCTGGCGACCGCGCCGGGCGGATCTCTGGTTCCTGGTCGCTCCGCTCGGACTGCTGGGTTACATGGCTTATCTTTACCAGCGCTGGGGCGACCCGGTCCTGTTTCTCAAGGTTCACACCCTCTTCGGTCGTGGCCTCACGAACCCGCTCTGGACGCTTGTGCTCCCGCTTACCATGGAAGGCGGCGTGAGCCACATGGTGGTTATCGGGACCTACTTCGTGCTTGGTCTGGTGATTCTGGCGACCTGTCTTCGACTCCCCCGGCCGATCGTCGTTTACTGCTGGCTGTTGTTCTTGATTCCGCTGGCTTCGGGAATCTATGTCAGTATTTACCGGGTTCACCTGGTGAACTTCCCGATTTACCTGGCCATCGGCGGCCTGGGCTTGAGTGGACGGCTCCGGATTCTGGGCTGGGGGCTGGTGGCGAGTTTTATGGCCCTTCAGTGTTACATGATGTACTTGTGGGTTACCGGTTATAACATGCCTTGAGATTGGCGGCGGATTCCGAGGCTTCCTTCAAGGTCCGGCCGATGATCTCGGCGGCATTGCGCGTCGAGGGGCCGTCGAGGAGCGACGTCGACCCCTGGGTGGAACCGAACCGGGTTCCGTCGGGTGTCCAGGCGGCGACCTGGTTGCGAAAGACGACGAACATCGCGACCAGCCGCTCCTGAGCGTCAAAGAGCGAGACCTGGCCGAAGAGGTCGACCACGGCGGTCAGTTCGGCCCGGGCGCAGGCGACGAACCGGTGCGGGTCATATTCGAGGATCTTCGGCCGGGGCGTCGACCGCGTTGCCGGGCGGTCGAGCGGCCAGGTCACCACGTCGTGCTCGGATCGGGTCGAACCCTCGGCGACCGTCGAGACCGTCAGCTTGCCACTATCCCAGCGGATCAAGCTGACGTGCTTGCCGACATGGATGATCAGTCCGTAGCGTCCGAGGATGACCTTGGGGTCGGGATGCGACTTCCCTTTGACGGTCAAGAACGGTTGCTGGCCGACCCCGATGGTCTCTCGAACCTCGACTTGCCGCTCGCCGACGCGCCGGGCGATCAGCCGACCATCGTGCGAGAGGATCATGCAGGAAGGGTCGTTGGGCGACGGGAGGAGTTCGCGGGTCGCGACCAGTGGCGAGCCGCCGTCCAAGGGATCGCGGACCTGCAAGATCCGGACGACCGTGGGCCGGTCGGGACCCGAGACAACCAGCGCGAGAACATTCCCCCGCCACTGGGCATGGTCGAGCCAGCAGTCCTTGAGCATCGGTCGGCCGTCGTCCAGGGGAGTGAACGCCGTCCAGGGGGGCTCGACCCGTTCGAGGTGAATCTGGCCCGTCGACCGGTCGAGTCGAACGAATCCGCCTCGGGGGGGCTCCGGTGTCCCTTCGTCGACGATCGGCAGCCGGGGTAGAGGAAGATGGAGATGGGCGACTTTCTCGAAGGCTCGGGTCGCCCGGGTGGAAGGAAGCTGCTCCGGGTGGTTCGAGCCGACGATCTCGCGGGTCGAGAGGTCGACCGACCAGTTCTGATCGTTCCCTCGGGCGACGACGTGGTTCAGTTCCCGACAGTAGAACCAGAGCCATTCGCCCTCAAGGCAAGGTCCCAGGATGTACGCCCGAGCGGTTCGCGCGCCGAAGTCGTAATGGATGGCCAGAAGTGACTTTCCGATCCGACCACCGATCACGAATCCATCGGCCACGCCAACGACGGCGTCGACCGTCTCCAGGACCGAGCCGCCGACCATGGCGCGAGGTAAGACCTCGGCCGCCGTGCCATCGAGCTTCCAGGCGTGCAGCATCCCGCGATGGGTGCAGAGCAGGAGCCAGCGTCCGGCGTCGTCGAAGTCGAACAACGGGCGATCGATCCGATGCGTGACGCCGAACCGGAACGGGAAGGGGACCGGTTCGACATTGCCGCGCCAGCCTCGGGGGTCGAGCACCGGACCCTGCGGCGGTTGCTTGCGGATTGATGCCGCCGGGAGAAAGTCGACCCGGAAATCGGCCACCTTGACCGGGACGCCGCGCCGCCACTCGCGAAACTGGACCGAGCCGGCGTCGTCAATGGCCACGCTGAACAGCCGGGTCGAATCGCCGACTCGCCGGGCCGCAGCCGCGAAGTCGGGTTCGGCGGCGTTCCGGGGGTGAGTCAGGACGATCACGTCGCGGCGGCCCGTCGGAGCGGTTTCGAGGAGGTTTTCGAGGGCAAGTCCGGGGTTCGGCGACAGATCGCTCGACTCCCAGAGTCCGCCGAGCGACTCCTCGCTGGCGGTCAAGGGGTCGACCACGACTCCGTCGGTTGCCGTCGAGCTCAGGAGGAGCCGGAGCTTCCGGATACCCGAGAGCCTGAGCAGAGCCAGGGCCGACGCCGCCAGGGCGTGCCGGACGCGTCCCCAGGTCCGAACGCCTTGATCGAGCAAGAGAACCAGCTCCTCGGTCATCGGAGCGTGGGGTTCCTCGCGGTGGAAGTAAAGCAGCTCGTTCTCGGCGAACCGGCGGAGGAATTCCATGTCGTCGATGGCGAACTGACTGGGCAAGATCTGTTCGGGCCGTCCTCGGGTCGCCACGTCGGCGTAACCGCCGTTGGGGAGAGACTGGTGGTTCGAGAGCCGTCGAGGCGGTAAGGAGAGTGCGCTGAGAAACTGGGCGACCATCGGCAAGGCATGGGCGAGCCGATCACGATTCTCGAGCGCGGCGATGATTCCCTCCAGGGTTTTGGGAATCTCGGCGTCGATCGTCTCGGCGACTCGATTGGCTTCGATTGGTTGCGGCGGTCGCCCATGCTCCAGCCAGCTCCGGACCTCCTCGGGACCGAGCTGCGCGAGCGCGTTGAGGAAACGGATCTCGAAGTCGAGATCAGAGAGCGGCGGGTCTTCCTGGGGACGAATCAGCGGGTCGGTCGCCGCGGTCGTCATCGAGAGCCCGGCGGCGAGCGAGCCATGGGTCAGCCGAAGGCAGACT
>JAJYCH010000626.1 GCA_021778575.1 Planctomycetota bacterium | reverse complement strand
AGGTGGTCAAGCTAGAACGTAACTACCGGAGCACCAAGAACATCCTCCGCGCGGCCGACTCGTTGATCCGCCATAACTTCAAGCGGAAAGCCAAGGCACTGACGACCGAGAACCCCCAGGGTCAGCCGGTCGAATTGACGATCTACGGGACCGAGACCGAGGAAGCTCACGGCGTCGCCTCGCGGATCGTCGAGCTGGTCCGCGAAGGAGAGTACGCTTACCGCGACGTGGCCGTTTTCACCCGGCTCACGGCGCTGACCCGAGGACTCGAACAGGCGTTCCGGCTCGCCAAGATCCCTTACCAGATCGTCGGCGGGGTCTCGTTCTATGAGCGGCAGGAGATCAAGGACGTCCTGTCGTACCTGAACCTGATGGCCAACCCCAAGAACGACGTCGCGTTCGGCCGGGTGGTGAATGTGCCTCCTCGGGGGATCGGCAAGACAACGCTCGACAAGCTCAAGGAACGCGCTGATCTCCTGGCGATTCCGCTCCTGGCGATGGCCCGTCAGGCGAACGCCGTCCCTGGTCTGAAGGACCGAGCCGCGCGGTCGCTTCGCGATTTCGGGATGTTGATGGACGAGATCGTCTCGCTCCGCGATCATCCCGCCGAAGAGGTGATTCGCAAGCTCCTCACGCTCTCCGGCTATCGCGAGGCGCTCCAGGCCGAAGGGGGACCGGGCGAAGACCGTCTGGCGAATATCGACGAACTGATCTCGGCCGCCCGCGAATTCGAACGCGAGCACCCAAACAGCACGATCATCGACTTTCTCGAAGAGATCAGCCTGGCCTCGGCCGTCGATCGCTGGAAGGACGACGGTGGCTCGGTGACCTTGATGACCTTGCACGCCGCCAAGGGGCTCGAGTTTCCGGTGGCGTTCATCGTCGGGCTCGAACAGGGGATCTTGCCGCATTCGCGGTCGAACGAGAGCGATGACGAACTGGAAGAGGAACGCCGGTTGCTCTTTGTCGGGATCACCCGGGCCGAGCGTGAACTGTACCTGAGCCATTGCCGGATCAGGGAATTCCGAGGTCAACGACAGGCGACGATCCCGTCCCTTTTCCTCCGCGAACTTCCCGACGAGGCCCTCTCGATTCGCGACCTGACGGGCGGTCAGACCTCCTCGTCGTCAAGTCCCGCCCCGTGGAAACCCCGGACCGAATGGCCCAAGGCTCCGGCCAAACCGAACGAGTTCCGGCTGATGACCGCCGCCGACCTGGGCTCGGGCCCGAAGCTCGCGGCCACTCCGTCGGATGATGCGCTGGCGGCGTTCCAGCCCGGAGTTTCGGTCATGCATCCGCAGTATGGTCTGGGGCGGATCATCGCGATCGACGGAGCCGGGCCGAACCGTAAAGGGCGGATCGCCTTCACGTTGGGCGGCGAGAAAACCTTCATCCTCGCCAAATCGCCGCTCAAGCCGGTCAAAGGACGCTGAGCGAGCAGGTTCGCTCGGCGGTGGGCTCCGCCAGGGTTGGACTTGTTCGTTATAATCAAGCGGAATGACGAACTGGTTCACCCTCGATTTCCCTCTCTTCGGATCGCAATCAACCGCTTGACCGGATTCGAGTCGAGCGTGGTGCGGGAAGGTAGCTGGCATGCCACGTCTGGGAGTCAACATCGATCACGTCGCCACCCTCCGCCAGGCTCGGGGCGGTCATGAGCCCGACCTCCTCCAGGCGGCGCTCGTCGCCGAAGCGTCGGGGGCCGACGGGATCACTGTCCATTTGCGCGAGGATCGTCGCCATATCCAGGACGGTGACCTCTGGGTTCTCCGCAAGTCGATCAAGACCCGGATGAACCTGGAACTGGCCATCGAGCCCGCCATGGTCGCGATCGCAATCGAGGTTCGGCCCGACGAGATCACGTTCGTCCCCGAGAACCGCGCCGAGCTGACGACCGAGGGGGGCCTCGACGTGATCGGTCAGCGCGCCCGGGTTGCCGAGGCGGTCCGTCGTTGCCAGGCGGCGGGGCTGGACGTCAGCCTGTTCATCGACCCCAGTCTCGACCCGGTCCGGGCCTCGGCCGACCTGGGAGTGACCGCCGTCGAACTCCACACCGGGCGCTATGCCGACGCGACCAATCCCGAGGCAGTCCAGCGCGAACTGGCGGCCCTGGTCGATGCCGGGGCGCTCGTCCGTCGGCTTGGCCTTACCTTGCACTCGGGGCATGGTTTGAACTACGCGAACGTGGGACCCGTCGCGACCATCGCCGAGATGACCGAGCTGAATATCGGTCACAGCATTATCTCCGCAGCCGTGTTTGTCGGTCTGGAGACCGCTGTCCGCAAGATGAAGGCCGCCATTCTGGGCGAGGCTGTCACTATCTGATCGGACGAAAAGACTGCTAATCCGACCGATCCGATCCTGAACATAACCCGGGCGACCGAGAGAAGTCTCGAACCGGGGGATTGTGATGGACGATGCGCAGACTCGTGATGATATGGAGCGACTCAGGCTAACACGAGATGGACTGGTCTGGCCCGAGCCGGATCTGGCCGGAGGAGGTGTGCCGGCGTTTCTTGGCCAGGTGACCTCGTCGGCCTCGTCGATCGGTGTCGGTATGTTCTTGCTCGTCCGGCCGACGGCCGTGTTGGGAGCGGAGGTCGAAGGAGGTCCGGGAATCTTCACCGCCGCCGGAACGACCACGGTTCCGGTCTGCCTGGTTGGTCCGGAAGCAGCGTCCCCGGGCGATTTCCTGGTCTGTCGGTTCATCGACAATCGCTGGGTTGCCGAGCGAACCAACATCAGCGGTGGTGGTGGCGGGAGTGGCGGCATCGGCACGCTGCCCACCTGCTTCTGCACGGCGATCCCGGCCACGTTGACGATGACCTCGGCCTCGTCGACCTGCAACTACGGGATGTTCCAGACCTGCACGCTTCAATATGGCGCAGTCCCCGCCGGATATGCCACGCTGGGGCTGGGCGCGAACGCGTTCATCAGCCTCCAGAGTTTTCCCGACGTGCTCGCCGACGGGGCGTTGTTTCAGTACATGCTGACGTGCTCGTTCAACCAGTTTTCTCTGACACGGCTCTACATCTCGTCGCCGTATGGCTCGCCTTATCGCGATGCCGTGCTTTATTCGTGGTTCGTCGGCAGTTACGGCAATACCTGTACGCCATTTCATCTCGATAACGGATCACCTTACCCCGGGAGCGACTCGACATGTTCCGTGACGATCGACGGCTGACGGGCCGCGAAGCCGTCGACCAGTCTCCGGAGTCGGCTGACTTCCAGGCTCGACTCCGCGACTGGCGGGCGCTGTCGCTCGAAACTCAGGTCCGCTTGATCGCGGCAGGCGATGGCGACTTTCAACCATCGAGCGAGCCCGAGCTTGGTCGCCTCCGGGTCGGTCTCTGGTGTCCCTGTCTGGGACTTGGCGGAGCCGAGGTCTGGCAACTGGCGCTCGCCCGAGCGGTCGACTCCGACCGGATCGTCTGGAAGGGAGCCGCCGTCCTTGACCCGGCGGCCTCGTGCGACCCGTCGATGCTCCGTCAACTCGGGGCGATGATGCCCGTCGGCCGGGGCTTGCGGGCCGCTCGCGACCTGGCCGCCGCCACCGACGTCATCATCAGTTGGGCCGTCACGAATGTCGCCACGCTGCTTGATGGGCTTCCCGATCCGCCTCGGGTGATCATGGCCTGTCATTTTCCCGGCGAGTCCCCCTGGGGTCCGGGAACCGAAGAACTGCTCGTCGGG
>JAJYCH010000015.1 GCA_021778575.1 Planctomycetota bacterium | reverse complement strand
CGACATGGCCGCCGAGGGCGACGACCAGGGACCGGGATCCTCGCAAGGCGTTGGCGATGGCGGCGACGGCGGCGCGGAAGTCACGCGAGCCCGGGGCCTCGGGTAGCGAGGCGAGCCAGGCCGCCGGCCTGGATCCGATGGGCGGGATGGTGCCGAGGTCGCCGTGATGGCATTTGCTGGGCCGGTCGAAGAGGCTGTCGGTCACAACCCGGTCGGGATCGATGGGCGGTGGGTCGGAGTCGATGGGGACCTCCTGCCGCTCTTTAACGCTTCTCGGGGCGTTGTCGGGGATTGCGCCGGATCTGGCGGGTTTGGGCACGCCGTCGTGCCGGGATCGCCTATGGAAAACATCTTGATCGAAAGGTCCGTGCCGGGCAAGGCCCCGCCGGTCGGAGCCGCGCCAGGCATTCAATCGGCTTGTCGGCGTCGTCGAGATCGAATCTCTGGTCTCCCAGTTTGCCAGGATTCGCAGCGTCACGGCCAGAAATGGGAGCTGGGAAATTCTCGCCTTTTTTTTCTTGACCAATACGGGACTGTGAGGGACGATCAAGCGAAAGTCGGCTCCGACCAATGACGCGATGACTGCGTGGCGGATCTCGGGAGAAGTCTTCGATGACGAGTTCTTCATCCAATTCGGGTTCAGGTTCGCCCCGGTCGCCGCAGACCACGCCAATCCTTCCTTCGATCATCCCGATCAGCTCAGCGATCGTTGTGCCTAGTTCCCATTCGTCGGGAAGCAACCCCTCGGCGTCGATCATCAGTTCCCATTCGTCCGGGAGTTCTTCGACGACGAGTTCGGGGGGTGGATCGCCGGGCAGTTCGTCCCATTCAGGGACGAGTTCGCCAACTTCGGGGATTTCCTCGGCTTCGGCTTCGAGTGCTCAATCCTCGGGCTCGGGCGGGAGCCACACCTCGAGCAGCAGCTCGGGCACGACGATTGGCAACCAGTACTGCCCAGCGGGCTCGGCCCCCGTCGTTCCCAGCGTGCCTTTCACGGGTAAAACAACGACAAGCCAGTCCTCCTGTGGCTGCGGCACTTCGCAGGGTCCGACGCCGCCAAGCCTCTACACTCTCGATACTGGGGGTGGTTACCCGATCACGCCGCTGATGCAGCTCCGCAGCAGTGCGGACCCGTGCAATAGCGGTGGTGGCTCGTGCGGTTGTGGTGGCGGTTCGTGCGGCAGCAGCGGCGGCCCGGCGAGCCCGATTCTGGCCACGCCGCTGTCGGCCGGAGCCGGTGCGGTCAACTTCGCGACCGGCAACCTGTCGCTACCGGTGGCCTCGGTGGACGGCGGTACTTTCGATGCGACGGCGGTTTATACCTACAACTCCCTGTCGACGTCCACATCTCCCGCCGGCGCGGGCTGGTCGAGCCTCTATGACCAAAAAGTGACGGTTCTCAGTTCGACGTCGGCGTCGATCACGAAAGGTTCGGGGACGGGGCTGACGTATACCGGCCAGAACTCATCGGGGATCTACCAGGCTCCCGGTGGCATCACGAACTCGCTACAGCAGAACGGCGACGGGAGCTGGACCGAGACGTTGCCGGACGGTTTCCAGCAGCACTATTCGGCGGGCAACGGGCTGCTGGCGAAGCTGCAGGGGGTCTCGGGTTCGATCTGGACGCTGACGCGCGACTCGTCGAGCCGGGTGACGGCGGTCATCCAGCCTCAAGGGGGTCGTGCGAGCTTCACGTATAACGGTTCGGGGAACCTGAGCCGGTTGACGGACGCGTCGGGCCGCCTGACGACGTTCGTGGTGGATGGTAACGGCAACCTGACGCAGAAGATCTGCCCAGAGCTGTGCGTCACGACATTGAAGTATGATACGCAGCACCGACTGATCGCATCGGTGGACGCGTTGGGAGCCCGGACCAGCTACGCATATAACACTCAGAATCAATTAACGGCGGTGGCATTACCCGCGGGCGGTCGGACGAGCTACGCGTATTCGGGATCGGGTCAAGTTTCGCAGGTGACGGACCCGGGCGGCAACATCACGTCGTTCAAGTATAACGCATCGAATAATCTGACGGTGGCGATCGACCCGCTGGGGAATCGCACGTCGATGACCTGGTCGTCGAATCAGATGACGAGCCGTGCGATAGGCGACGGTCAGCAGACAAAGTATGTGTATCGTTCGGCGACGAACGGTACGAGCCAGCTCGCGGCGGTGGTAGACCCATTAGGTGGTCGTTATTCGTACATTTTCGACAGTAACAACCGAGTTTCTGCGACGGTGGACCAGTTGGGGCATCGGACGAGCCTGGTGTGGAACAGCCTGAACCAGCGAGTGGCGACGATCGACGCGTTGGGGAACCGGACGAGCTATTCCTACGATGCGAACGGCCCGATCAATGCGGTGGTGGACCCGTTGGGGAACCGCTCCTCCGCGATCTATGACGCGTCGGGCCTGATGGTGGCTCGCGTCAACCCGGTGGGAAATCGGACGAGCTTCTCTTACAACATTGCAGGTCAGCCGTTGGGTCTGGAAGACCCGTTGGGGAACCGGACGACGTATGTGCTGGATCTGATGAACTGGGTGCAGGCGACCGTAAACCCGTTGGGGAACCGGACGAGCCTGGCGTACGACGCGACGGGCCGCGTGGTGGGGATGGCCAACCCGCTGGGTTACCGTTCGACGACGGTGTATGACGTTCAGGGTCGTGTGACGGCGACGGAAGACCCTTTGGGGAACCGGACGAGTTACGCTTACGACACTCGGAGTAATCGGATTCGGACGGTGAACCCGCTGAGCTTCATCACAACGGCAGTGTATGACGCGGCGAGTAGGATGGTTGCGTCGGTGGACCCACTGGGGAACCGGACGACGATGGCGTACGACGCGGAGGGTCGTGCTGTCCGTCAGGTGACCCCCCTTGGCTATATCAGCACCACCGTCTACGACGCCAACGATCGCCGAGTGGCTTCTGTGGACCCGCTGCTGAACCGCACAAGCTACGCTTACGACCTGGCGAATAACCAACTCCGGACGATGAACCCGCTGGGCTACATCAGCACTACTGTCTACGACGCCTTGAACCGGCCGGTGGCGTCGGTGGACCCGCTGCTGAACCGCACGAGTATGGCGTACGACGGGGCTTCGCGGCAAGTGCGGACGACGAACGCCTTAGGTTTCGTGAGCACGACGGTCTACGACGCGGCGAGTCGGATGGTCGCCAGCGTCGACCCGCTGCTGAACCGGACCAGTTACGCCTATGACAATGCGTCCAGGCAGATCCGGGCTACCAATCCGCTAGGCTACACTGGTACGACGGTCTACGACGCCGCCAGCCGTCAGATCGTGAGTATCGACCCGCTGCTGAACCGGACCAGTTACGTCTATGACGCGGCATCGAGGTTGGTCCGGACGACCAATCCACTGGGCTACACTGGTACGACAGTCTACGACGCTGCCAGCCGTCAGATCGTGAGTATCGACCCACTGCTGAACCGGACCAGTTACGCCTACGACGCGGCATCGAGGCAATTGCGCACGACGAACCCGCTTGGCTACATCAGCACGACGGTTTACGACGTCGCCAACCGGAAGATTGCGAACATCGATCCGCTCTTGAACCGGACCAGTTACGCCTACGACGCGGCATCGCAAGTCATTAGAATCATAAATTCATTAGGAAATGTTAGTACAACAATATATGATGCAGCGACTCGCAAGATCGCTGGCATCGACCCGCTGCTGAACTGCACGAGTTATAGTTACGACAGGGCCAGTCAACAAGTTCGCATCCAGGATGCTAACGGCAAGCTGACGACCAACATCTACGATGCGAATGGTAGAATCTCGGCTACAATCGACGCCAACGGCTACCGCACCACCCAGGTCTACAACGCGGTGAGTTGGAACACGGCGATTATCGACCCCAACGGCAATCGCATCACGTTCGGATATGACGCCGACGGCCGGAAGGTCCAGGTGACCGATGCCCTGGGGCGGCGCACCACGTCGGCCTACGATGCCGCCAGCCGTCAGATGCTCCGAATCGACGCGCGGGGCAATCGCACGAGCTACGTCTATGATAACGCGAGTCGGCTGACGGGCCAGCGTTATCCCGATGGCACACGGGTGACCTTCGTCTATGACAAGGCCAGCCAGCGCACGGCACTCTGTGACTGGACGGGGCGTACGACGGCGACCTACGACGCGGACGGCCGGGTGACGTGCCACAATACCCCGCTGGCAATGCGGTTGACCTACGCCTACGACGCGGTCGGGCAGCGCCGGTATCTGATCGAGCCGGAGGGGTTGCGGTTCACCTATGTCTTCGACGGAGCGGGGCGTCTGACGCACCTGTCGAACCCGCAGGGCGAGCGTACGAGCTACAGCTACGACGCGGCGAGCCGGACTACGTCGGTGAAGATGGCCAACGCGACGCGGGCATCTTACACGTACGACCATGCGGACCGGCTGCTGGAGGTGTCGAATTTGGGCCCGACGGGCCCGGCGTTGTCGAGTTTCGCGTACGCCTACGACGGAGTGGGGAATAAACAGCACGTAGTAGAGTCGAGTGGGGCGCGGGTGACGTGGAGCTACGGTAACGATTACCGACTTCTGGAGGAACAGCGGAGCGGCGCAAATGCCTACACTATTAATTACACTTACGACCCGGTGGGCAACCGGCAGTTGATGAACAATGGCGGCGTTCGCACGACCTACACCTACGACGTAGCGAACCAGCTGACGAGATTTACGACGACGGCAGGGCCGACGACGTTCAACTACGATGCGGACGGGAACAAGTTGGTGACGTCGAATCCTTTGGGACAGATCTCTACGAACACGTGGGACTTCGAGAACCGCCTCAAGCAGACGGCGCTGCCGTCTGGGACTGTGGACAGCTTTACTTACGATGGTGACGGTCGTCGGGTGCAGAGGTTCGATTCGACCGGCGGTTTCAACTTCCTATGGGATTTCGAGAACATCCTTCTGGAGACGAACTCGACGGACAATATCTCGGTCGTTTATACGTTGCGGCCGGAGCAATACGGCAACTTGATCTCGCAGTGGCGGGGCGGGACGAGGTCCTATTATCTGTTCGATGGGCTGGGCTCGACGGTGCAGCTTACTAACGGATCTGGGTCGGTCACAGACTCATACACTTATGATTCATGGGGGAACATCCTTTCGGCGAGCGGGAGCACGACAAACGCATTCAAATATATCGGAAAATCTGGATATTACTTTGACAGCAATACAGGATATAGCTTCGTGAGGGCACGGTATTACAACCCGATCTTTGGCAGATTCCTGAGCCAAGACCCGTTGGGCTTCAGTTGGCAGAATGTCAACCTATATTCATACGCAAACAATTCGCCTGTAAGATATGTAGATCCAAATGGTTTCGCTGGTATGACGTTCCAGGACCCTGCGCCCCCTACTGTTGTCACTGCCGATCCTCCGGATAAATCATTGATAAAGGTGAGGATCTGCTCGCCGTGGTATGGATCCAACTGCTCAGAGGAACCTCAACCTGGGCCCAAAAAACAGTCCCAATTTTCGGGCCAGATAAGCGTAAACCTTCCTCCTTTCACACTTCAATTTGGTAGTCAAGTGAGCACAGAAGTAGCACTCACTGTGCCAAAATGCTCGTGTGTTGCTACATGTGTTATCCAGGTTTGCGTGTACAATAAACCAAAGGATTCTTTTTGGAATAAGTTTAGAAATATAAAAGGACCGTTTACTGGGCATGTTTACCTCCCCACCGACACGCTATCTCCTTGCGAAAATCTTCCAGGAGCTCCGCAGGTCACGCAGGCTCCGGCTAAGTGCGCTCCTGGTTGCCCTTGCGGAAAATCGAAAGAGAATCCGACAGGACCGAATTTTGGAGATAATGGTTGTCCCACAGATTCACCTGGTTCAGATGCATATTCTCTTCCCCTTACAAATACGTTGCCCACAGGATGGGCCCCCCCCTACGGGTAAGGGTTGGCCCAAGCCCCTCTAAATAGTATCCCCCTATACAGGGAGATCGAAATCAAATTCGCTCGTTCTCCTCTGATGTTCTGACCCTTACTGAACTGTACAGTTTTCATGAAATGGAATAACCGCAATGAGAAAGCTACTGATTTCTTTGCTTCTCTGTGTTCTTGGTTTGTTTTTTGCGTCTATCGGGCTAATTTATTTTTATCCTGCTGAGCACGTAGTCCGCAAAGTCCCCGGCCCGGATAAAACCGATTATTCCAAATATATTGATAATTCATTGTATATCGATATCGAGAAGGCGTGGCGTGAATTGGGGCCTGATCAGGCGAGGTCGTTCTTGCGCCAAGCTTGTGGACGTGCGCAATTGGCTGTCTTTGATGGGCATGACCGGTTTGCTCAAGTCATCCGAGATGGTTATTTTGATGCAAAGCTAAGAATCTCGTGGGACACAATTCAAGTAAAATCTACTTCGAATGAAAATGGCGATCGGACTTTTTACTATTGGAGCAACCCCTCTGGCTTAAGAGTCAAGCATATGAAATTTACGGACGATGGACTTTCGGTGGACGCTTCGTTCAATTCGCCGAACGATCACATAATTGAGCATAGATTTTTTGTACCTTGGAGACCTGGTGAAGAGGCCCGATCGGGTCTATTTGAGTATAAGTTTCCAACGGACAAAATTACGAAGTAAAGTTGCTGGAAGATGGAAGGAATGGTGAAGGCGGGAGGGAAGGACAAGCTTGATGTGTCAGAAGACTGCAATTTCTAGCCTCGTTTCCAGGATCAAGTAACCAAGCCCTCCCGGGTCGTCGAATACCACTGAAAACCTGAGGGAAAGTCGACAGAACGGCGTTTTTCCCACCCACAGATTCTGCTGAGGAGGCCAGATCTTTTGTTTATTTGGGCGATTTGCGTGGCAGAATTAGTGTCAGCGGACATGCCTCCATTCGGGCGGCACTATTATCCATGAAAACGAATGTTTTTCAGCCACGCATCTGATCTTGGCATACTGTTTTCTAAGCAGAATCATGGTCACAAGAGTTGGACTCTACCAAAATCTTAGAGAGTTGCCCAAGGTGTATCGAAAGGCAAACCGTCTAGCTATCCAGGGACAGTTCGACGAGGCCCGGCAGCTCTACCTCACGGTCGAGGCGACGGCGGACCCTCAACTCAAATCTATTATCACCAACGATCTCGCGGTCCTCGCTGCCATTTACGGTGACCTCGCTGCCTCAAAAACGGCGATGGAAGCGTTGCTGACTCTTGACTCCGGTTACGAACCGGCCCGGCTCAATGCCGCCATCCTGGAAGCGGAACACCAGGTGGCTCCCCCAGACCCGGCCTCTGCGGTGCCGGCGACTCTCACATCTCGTCCCGCCCCGGTCCGCGTGGCGATCCTCAGCTTCCTGTTCAACTGGCCCTCCACCGGCGGCGGCATCGTCCACACCGTCGAGCTGGCCCAGTTCCTCGCCCGCGCCGGTTATGAGGTCCGCCACTTCTACCCCCTCCGCGCCGATTGGGGGATCGGCCGCGTCCACTTGCTGCTGCCGATCGATTCGGGGGCGATCGATTTCAATGACGGCCTCTTCGACGCCAATACGATCCGCGACCGCTTCCGCCGGGCTATTGACGCCTTCGCCCCCGACTATGTAATCATCACCGACGCGTGGAACATGAAGCCGATCCTGGCCGAGGCGGTGCGAGGCTACCCCTACTTCCTGCGATTCGCCGCCCTGGAATGCCTCTGCCCACTCAACAACCTCCGGCTGCTCCCCTCGGAGACCGGCCCACCTTCGCAGTGCCCCAAGCACCAGCTCGCCACGCCCGACGCGTGCCATCGCTGCCTGTCCCACTGGGGCGAGACTTCGGGCGATCTGCATCGGCTGGAGCGGGAGTTGGCCGGGGTCGGCACGGCCGAGTACGACCGCTCGCTCCGCCGGGCCCTGGAGGGGGCTGAGGCGGTGCTCGTGCTCAACCCGGCCACGAAGGTTTTGCTCGAGCCCTACGCGAGTCGAGTCGAGGTGGTGCCCTGGGGGATGGACCCGGCCCGGTTCCCCTGGCCGGCGCCGGAAGAGCCCGCCCTTCGGTCCGACCCGAAGCTGACCACGATCTTCATGGCGGGACTACCGGGCGAGTACATCAAGGGCTTTCGCGTGCTCCACGATGCCTGCCAGATCCTGCGTGGGTTCCGATCGGACTTCGAGCTGGTGGTGACGGGCGACCCTCCCGGCCGGCTCGACGAGTTCACCCGGTTCGTGGGCTGGGCCTCGCAGGAGGATTTACCCCGGCACTACCGGTCTTCAGACATCTGCGTGGTGCCGACGATCGCCCCCGACGGCTTGAGCCGAACGTCGGTGGAGGCGATGGCGTGCGGGCTGCCGGTGGTGGGCAGCCGGATCGGCGGCTTGCCGGCAACGATCACCGACGGCGTGACCGGATTACTGTTCGAGCCGGGGGATGCGCGGGACCTGGCGAAGAAGCTGGCGATCCTGCTCGATGATCCGGCGTTGCGGGAGCGGATGGGTCTTGCGGGGCGTCGCCGGTTCGAAGAGGATTTCCCGTGGGAGACGGTGATCGAGCGGCATTACCGGCCTCTGTTGGCCCGACGCGACGTCGCCCGGGTCCGTTAGCGAACCGCGTCCTCGGGTCCGAGCATGGACATCCGCCGCGTCGCCCTGATTTTTGACGACACGTCTCGTCCCGAGACCACCGGGACGTATTGCCTCCGCGCCCTGCGCGAGTTGGTCGAGGTCGAGCACTTCCGGCCCGCCGATTTAGGGCAGATCCCCCGGGCCGGATTCGATCTCTATCTGAATATCGACGACGGGATGGAATACCGCCTGCCGCCTGAGCTGAGGCCGGCGGCGTGGTGGGCGATCGACACGCACCTGAACTTCGCCTGGTGCGCCGAGCGGGCTCGCGACTTCGACCGGGTCTTCGCCGCTCAGCGCGACGGCGCGGCAAAACTGACCGGCCTGGGAATCGCCGCGAGCTGGCTTCCGTTGGCGTGTGACCCGACGATCCACGGCAAGCACGAGGTGCCGAAGCGGCACGACGTCGCGTTCGTTGGAAATCTGTTCCCCGGCCCGCGGGAGGAGCTGATCAACCGGCTGCGGTGGACGTTCCGCGACGTGTTCGTGGGGAACGCCTATTTCGAGGCGATGGCGGAGATTTACTCGGCGTCGCGGCTGGTGTTCAACCGGAGCCTACGCGACGACGTGAACATGCGGGTGTTCGAGGCTCTGGCCTGCGGGTCGCTGCTCTTGACCAACGACCTGACCGCCAACGGCCAGGCCGAGCTGTTCGAGGACGGGGTCCATCTGGCGACCTACCGCGATGCGGAGGATCTGCTCGACAAAGCGGCGTACTACCTGAAACGCGACGACATCCGCGAGCGGATCTCGGCGGCTGGGCGTGCGGAAGCCCAGGCGAAGCACACGTACCGCCATCGGATGGAGACGCTGCTGCGATCCGTCGAGGCCGACCTCGGCACGGTCCGGGTCGCGGCGACGACTTCCGTCGTCCTGACGGCCCCATTTGACCTGTCCTATTACTCGCACGCCCGGCCCGAGATCCTGGCGCTGGTCCCGACCACGGTTCGCCGGGTCCTGGACGTGGGCTGCGGGGTGGGCCGACTGGGAGAGGCGATCAAAGCCCGGCAGGGGGCCGAGGTCGTGGGGATCGAACTCGACCGGGTCGCCGGATCGGCGGCACTGGGTCGCCTGGACCGGGTGGTCGTCGGCGACATCGAGCGGATCGCCCCGGGCTTTGCGGTTGATGAGTTCGACTGCATCGTCTGCGGCGACGTGCTCGAGCACCTTGAAGATCCCGGTGCGTTCCTCCGCCGGGCCCGGGGCTGGCTCAGTCGCGAGGGCGTGCTGGTCGCCAGCCTGCCCAACGCGCGGCACCACCAGGTGGTCGCGGGTTTGTTGGAGGGGAACTGGACTTATGAGTCGGCGGGCTTGCTCGACGAGACCCACCTCCAGTTCTTCACCCGTCGCGACGCGATCGCTCTGCTGGATAAGGCCGGCTTCCGGGTCGAGCGGGCCTTCCTCGTGCCCGGACCGGGGCATGCCGAGTGGCTGGCGGCGGGCTCCCCCGGCGAAGTCCGGATCGGCCGCTTGCACATTGCGGGGATACCGCGTGAGGAAGCCGAGGAATTCCACGCCTACCAGTTCCTCTTCGAGGCCCGGCCCACCCCGGAGACGACCGAGACCGAGCTGACGTCGATCGTGATCCGGACATGCAACGAACTGGAATACACCCGCCGGTGCGTGGATTCGGTCCGGTCGGGGACATCCGAGCCTCATGAGCTGATCTTCGTCGACAACGGGTCGTCCGATGGTACGGTCGCTTACCTCCGGAGCGTGCCCGGGGCCACGGTCATCGAGAATCGCGAGAACCGGGGGATCCCGGCGGCGGCGAACCAGGGAATCGGCGCGGCCCGGGGCCGACATATCGTGCTCCTGGACAATGACGCGGTGGTGACGCGGGGCTGGCTGGGGAAACTCCTGGCGGTCCTGGAAGGCGATCCGAAAACCGGTCTGGTGGGCCCCTGCACGAACTGGCCCGAGGGGGATCAGCAGGTCGAGTTGGGCTACCGCGACCTCACCGACCTCGACCGATCGGTTCATGACTGGTCCCGGGAGCGTGACGGCCGGTCCCGGGAGGTCGCCGAGTTGAACGGATTCTGTCTCCTGATCCGCCGCGAGCTGATCGACCGCGTCGGCCTGTTCGACGAGTCGTACGGCTTGGGGCTGTGCGAGGACAAGGATTATTGCCGGCGGTCGAGTGCGGCCGGCTATCGCAATCGCGTTGCCGAGGACGTCTTCGTGCACCACTTCGGCGGCCGGACCTTCGCGGCCAGCGGCGTGGATATGGCGCGATTGTTCGCGGAGAACCGGCAGCGGTTCCGCGACCGCTGGGAGCCGTCGCCGGCTCCCACCTTCGCCAAGACCCCGGTCGCCCCAGCAGGGGTGGATTTCCGACCCGATGCAAAGCCGGCAATGGGCAGTGCCGGCGACCGCCTGCGAATCGCCTTCCTGGGGAATTTCGAACAAGCCTGGTCGACCGAGGGATATGCGGCCGAGGCCCTGGAGCGGATCGGCCACGAGGTCCACCGCATCCATGAGTACGGCGTGGCCGATGCCCAGGATGTCCTCGACCGGATCGACCGGTTCGGCGCGGATTGCCTGCTGTTCTTCAAGGGGCGGATCGGGGTGGATCCGGCCGACGTGGGGGCGGTGCTGCGGCCCGACCCCTCCCCACTCATCGAAGTCCTGGAGCGGTCGCCGGTCCCGGGCTACCTCTGGTACTTCGACCGGGTCCACGGCTACGACGCCGAGCCGTCGCGGGCGGAGTGGATGCGACGGGTCGCGCCGCTCTGCCGGGTGGCGTTCGTCACCGACGGCGGCCTGGCGACGACCCCGGGGGCGAACTGGCGGGTTTTGAGGCAGGGGATCAGCCGACCTTCGGTCGAGAGGGTCGAGGTCCCCGAGGAGGACCGCGAGGATCTGGCGTTCGTCGGGCAGATTTACGGCGATCGCCGGGACGAACTCGAGGCGGTCCGCCGCGAATTCCCGGTCCGGGTGATCTCGGACGTGTTCGGTCGGCGGCTCTCGCGCTGGATACGTCGGCACCGGATCATTCTCGGCCCGCGTTACCCGGGGGCACCCGGCTACTGGAGCGACCGGCTCTATGTGGTCCTGGGGCACGGTGGCTTCTTCCTGGCTCCCGAGGTCGCAGGGATGCGTGAAGAAGGGTTCGAGCCCGGGGTCCATTACGCTCCGCTCGGGGACGACCCGCTGCGCGACATCCGCGACTGGCTGGCGCGGCCCCGGGAACGCGAGCGGATCGCCCGCCAGGGGCGGGAACTCGTCCTGGGGCGATTCACCTACGAGGATCGGGTCCGCGAGCTAACCACTGTGATCCGCGAGACCCTGTCGCCGCCAGGTAAATCCGCTGGAGCTACGGCCTTCGAGCCCGGTGCCGGCCCGAGTGCGCCTCGCCCCACGCCTCGCCAGGGGCCAGCCGGGAGGTCCATCGATGCTCGTGGGACCGTCCGACGTCCGGGCTCTCGGTCAGGAGGATCGTCGCTGCGGTTCCGGCACCGGCGCAAGCTGGGGGATGTCATCTACGCGTTGCCGGTGGTCCGCCACCTGGGGGGCGGTACGCTCTACCTCGATCCGGCCAGCCATGACGGAAGCCGCGACGAGCCGTACTGGCGGCAGCAGTTCGAGTCCTTGATCCCGTTCCTCCGCCGTCAGCCGTATCTGCACGAGGTCCGTCTCTACGAGGGGGAGGACTTCGACGTCGATCTCGACGCCTATCTGCAAACCTCGCACGGGACTCGCGGGGATCGGGTGTCGATCGTCGCCAATCACTTCGTGGGCCTGGGCCTGGAGCCCCCGGCCGAGATCGCCCCCTGGCTGGTTGCTCCCAAAACGAGTCCGTTCGCCCCGATCCTGGTCCATCGCTCGCCGCGTTATCGCGGCCTGGTGGATTACTCGTTCCTGGAAGGGTTGGCGGGAAAGCTGTCGTGCGTCGGCTCGGAGGCGGAACGGGCGCCGTTCGAGGCAATCGGGGCCCGGTCGCTCACGACGGACGGCGTCGACGCTTTGGCCAGCGTGATCCGGAATTGCGGCGTCTTCGTGGGCAATCAGAGTCTGCCGCTGGCCCTGGCCGCCGGGTTTGGGGGCGTGCGGATGATCGAGGAGAGTCCCGAGCTGCCCAACGCCGCCCTCGGCGACGACCGCGAGTTCGTGCTGACGGGCTCGGTCGAGGCGAATCGAGCCGGGCTGGCCCGGCTCCTGGCCGGGGCGGGCCTCCGCCCCGAGGAGTTCCTGCCGGCGCGGCGGCCGGTGACCTTGCGATTGCAGGAATAAGCTCCCATCTGGCTTGAGCGTCGGGAGCGTCTCCGCCCCGACGAGCGACCCCCGAGGCCCGTGAGGTGGACCGATGATCGTAACGATGATCCCCTACTGCCCGGCGGCGCGGGGGAAAGATCTGGGCTTCGCTTATAACGAGCTGATGGGCCGGCTCCACGACGACGACTGGGCCTGCTTCCTCGACCACGACGCCTGCTTCACGACGCCTGATTGGTATGCGCAACTGGAAGAGATCACAGCCGGTCTGAGCGGGCTCTGCGTGCTGACGGCGGTGACGAACCGGGTCGGCTCGCACTGGCAATTGGCGCCGGGCGTCGATCGTGATGAGCATGCGATGGATTATCACCGGCGGGTGGGCCGGGATTTCCAGGTGACGTCCCGTGGCGTGGTGCGGGACGTCACCGCCGCGTCGCCGTTGAGTGGCGTCGTGCTCCTGTTCTCCAAGGCGACCTGGCGGCAACTCGGTGGGTTCGAGCCGGGCTTTCTGGGGGTGGACACGGCGCTGCACCGCGCCGTGCAGGCCCGGGGCGGCCGGGTCTACTTGATGGAAGGGGTCTATGTTTACCACTGGTACCGTGCGGATCAGGTCGAGGCGACGCCGCTCCTGCAGCCCGATGAGCCGGGTGGCCGAAACATGGAGCTTGTCTCCAAGACCGATCGGGTGCGGGACACAACGCACTCCCCGGACTCCTCGAACGGCCTCGCCTCGGGAGAATTCGGCGAACACGACATGGACTCGTGGGGCGGGGTCCGCGTCGCGGGACGGCGGGTTCTGGCTATCGACCGTGAGGTCTCCCGGCTGGGAATCGAGCTGAACGCCCGAAATCCATCGCGGCTGGTGGCGGTCGAACTCGAAGCGGCGGCCGTCGACCGGGCTCGGGACGAGCTGCGTGGCATCGAGGTGATGGAAGCGGGCGAGGATCTCGTAGGGCTCGACATCGCGGCCGGTTCGTTCGACGTCATCGCTTGCGACGGCCTGCTGGAGACGTGTCGTCGCCCCGCTGACTTGCTGGCTCGGCTTCGCCGCTGGCTGGTCCCGGATGGACGGCTGGTAGCGAGCGTGGCCAATGCCCGGCGGCTGGGAGTGGTCCAGGGACTCTTGGCGGGTCGTTGGGAAGGAGCCTCGGGCCCGGGTCGGCGGCCCACTCGGTTCTTCACCCGCCGGGAGGTCGAGAAGCTGTTCTATCGCGCGGGCTTCGCGCCGCCCACATTGACACCGTTACCCGGTCCCGAGCACGCCGATTGGTCGCGGTCGGGGCGACCGGGCGAGGTCCGGGCCGGTCACCTTCAGATCGCCGGTCTCGATCCGGCCGAGGCCGAGGAGTTCTACGTCGACCGCTACCGGATCGAGGCGGAGCCCGCCCAGCCGACCGATCACGGCCTGACCTCGATCGTGATCCTGACCCACGACCAGCTCGACTACACCCGACAGTGCCTGGACAGCATCCGCCGATTCACCGACGAACCGTATGAACTGATCGTGGTCGACAACGCCTCGTTCGACGGCACCCTGGAATACCTCCGAGCTCAACCCGATGTCCGGCTGATCGCCAACGCCGAGAATCGCGGCTTCCCGGCGGCGGCGAATCAGGGGATCGCGGAGGCGCAAGGGTCGCAGGTACTTCTTCTCAACAATGACACGATCGTCACGACGGGCTGGCTGGGGCGAATGTTGCGGGTGCTGGACAGTGATCCCGATATCGGCCTGGTGGGGCCGTGCTCGAATCGGGTGAGCGGCACCCAGCAAGTCGAGGCCCGCTACGACGACGTGTCGGCGCTCGACGGCTTCGCCTGGGACTGGGGCAAGGCCCAGGATGGGGTCATCGAAGACAGCGACCGGCTAATCGGCTTCTGTTTACTGATTCGCCGCTCAGTAATCGACGAGATCGGCGGGCTCGACGAACGGTTCGGCATTGGCTGCTTCGAGGACGATGACTACTGCCGGCGGGCACTCCGCGAGGGTTACCGGGCGGTGATCGCCCGCGACGCGTTCGTGCATCATTACGGCGGCCGGACGTTCGTGGGCAGCGGGGTGGATTTCGCGGCGGTGATGCGTGACAACGAGCGGAAATTCCGGGCCAAGTGGGCCGAGGAAGAGAAACGGGCGGAAGCGGCCGAAATCGCCGCCCTGAGCCAGGACCCAGCGAAGCCGAAGCGGAAGCCCAGCGAGAGCCCGTACACGGTGGTGATGGCCCCCGGTGGCGGCTTGCTCCTGCAACGCAAGAAGGTCCGGCTGTCGCTCTGCATGATCGTCCGCGACTCGGCCAAAACCTTGCCGGCGTGCCTGGAGAGCATCCGCCCCTGGGTCGACGAGATGGTGATCGTGGACACCGGCTCGAAAGACGACACGATCGACGTGATCAAGCGGTTCGGCGGCCGGTTGTTCCATTTCCCGTGGTGCGATGACTTCTCGGCGGCCCGCAACGTGTCGCTGAAACATGCCAAGGGGGAGTGGCTGTTCTGGATGGACTCGGACGACACGATCACGCCGGAATGCGCCCGGAAACTCCGCGAGCTGGCGTATGGTGAGACCGATCGGTCGATTTTGGGCTACGTGGTCCAGGTCCACTGTCCGGGTGGGGGCGAGGGGGGCGACCTCGACGTGACGGCGGTTGACCACGTCAAGCTGATCCGGAACCGGCCGAGCCTGCGGTTCGAGGGGCGGATCCACGAGCAGATCCTGCCGGCGATCCGCCGCGAAGGGGGGGAGGTGGCCTGGACCGACCTCTACGTGGTCCACTCGGGTTCGGACCAGAGCGTGGAGGCGCAGGAACGAAAGCGGCAACGCGACCTCCGGATACTGGGTCAGGAGCTGAAGGAGCGGCCCGAGCACCCGTTCACGCTGTTCAACCTGGGGATGACTTACGCCGATGGCGGCCATTACGAGGAGGCGGCGGGTTATCTGGAGCGGTCGATCCTGCGGTCAGGGGAAGGGGATTCCCATCTCCGCAAGGCTTACGCCCTCCTGGCGTACTCGCGGATGCAGTCGGGGGGTTGGGAAGAGGGATTGCAGGTCTGCCAGGACGGCCTCGCCCGGTTCCCCGAGGACGACGAGCTGCGGTTTCGCCTGGGTGTGGCCCTGCATCAGCTCGGCCGGCTGGCGGAAGCGGAGCGGGCGTACCTCGATGTCCTGGAAGTCCACGAACCGCGACACTTCACGAGCGTGGACCGGGGCCTGCGCGGCTTCAAGGCGTACCAGAACCTGGCGGTGGTGTATACGGAGATGGGGGAGCTAGCCAAGGCGGAACGGCAGTGGCGGCAGGTGGTCCGGGAGGTGCCGCACTACCGGACCGGCTGGAGAGGCTTGGGGGACGTGTTGCTCCAGCGGGGCAAGCTCGACGAGGCGACGGCCACGGCCGACCAACTGAGCCGGGACGAGGCGACGCGGGTGGAGGGGATGCTGCTCAAGGGACGGCTGGCGGCGGCGCGGGGGGACGTGGCGGGGGCCCGCCGCGAGTTCGAGGCGGCGTCGTCGGCAGCGCCCAACGATCCCGAGCCGTGGCGGGCATTGTCCCAGTTGCTGTTTGAGCAGGGTCGGCCCGGCGACGCCGAGCGTTCGCTCCGGGAATTGGTGCGGCTGGATCCCGAGGACGGCTCGGCGCACCATAACCTGGGGACGACCTACCTACAGTCAGGCCGGTTCCGCGAGGCGACGGCGTCATACCGCGAATCGGTGCGGTGCCGGCCGGGCTCGGCGGTCACCCACCTGCACCTGGGCTACGCCCTGAAGGAAGGGGGTCGGATCCACGAGGCCGTCGCGGCGTGGCTGGAGGTTCTGAAACTCTCCCCTGACGACGCGGCGGCAGAGCAAGAGCTGCGGTGGGCCGAGCGGCACGGGCTTAAGATCGACTGGCCGTCTGCGCATGGGCTCCGATCGATGGAATCGACCGCGTTTTGATGGCCCCGGTCGGTTTGAACGGTCGAGGGGGCGTCATTTGATCCAACAGCCCAGACCGTGGTGTTCGAAAATCTCACGTTTGACCCCGCCCAGACCGGCGAAGAACTGGCCCACCGAAGGGAACGTCACCGTATCGTGGAACAGGACCCGCCCGCCCGGGCGGACGGCGTGCAGCCAGGCGCAGAAATCCGCGGTCACCGACTCGAAATCGTGGGCGGCGTCGATGTGGAGCAAGTCGACCGGCTCGCGAAAGCCGCGGCCCACGGCCGCCGTCGGGCCTTTGATGAGCCGGACGTTGGGGAACAGGTTGAGGTGGGCGCGGACCCAGCCCTCGGAATCGGGATGGAGAGAGAAGTCGTCGACCCCGACCACTTCCGCCTCGGGATAGTGCCGTGCAAAGTGAAAGGTGGAGAAGCCGTAGTCCACCCCTAAATCGACAATGCGCGAAACCGGCCCGATGTCGCTCAGGAGGTCGGGATACTTTCCCTCCAGGCCGGCCCAGGCACTGGGGCGGGAGAACGGATCGGACTGGTACTCGAAGCCAAACGGACGAATTGCGGGACCGCTGCCGATCCAGAACTCCGCTTGATAACGGTCGAAACGATTGAGGGACAGCGGCGGCGGCAACGTCTTCACGTAATCCGAGTTCGCCCACCAGAAATTGCCCGAGAAGTGCGGACGTCGGTCTCCGAAGCCTTCGAGCTGCCAGCCCCCACCGCAGACGTCATGAGTGTCGAGGATCTCGAGACAGGCCGGGTGGTTGTCAAGAACCAGTGCCTCCATCATCCGACGATGGTTGGTCGAGGCCGCAATGCTGTCGTCGGCTCCGTCCAGATGGCGGACGGAACTCCCTTTCGTGTGAACGTACCAGCAGGCGTGGTCGCCCGAACGGGCCTGGAAATGATCGTCTAAAAAGAGCCCACCCTGATCGTCTAAAAAGAGCCCACCTGGGTGTTGAAGTTGGCCGCTCTGGGCAAGAGCGGTAAGTCTTGGTCACTCAG
>JAJYCH010000625.1 GCA_021778575.1 Planctomycetota bacterium | reverse complement strand
ATAGATCCGCGAATGCGTCACGAACTCGTCATCCCCCAGAACATCCACGACGCGATGGTTGCCCATTGCCTGCGTGAAGCTCCGCTCGAATGCTGCGGGCTTCTTGGCGGCTATCCGCCGTTCGTCTCGACGTTTCATCCGCTCCGGAATGCGTCGGCCAGCGAGGTCCGCTACGATGCCGATCCGCGCGACCTGATCGCCGCGATTCAGGCCCTCCGCGAGCAGCGAAAAGAGATCCTGGCGATCTATCATTCGCACCCGCGCTGGGCGGCGATCCCGAGCCGGACCGACCTGGCCGAGAACCATTACGGCGACGTCCCCCGGATCATCGTCTCGCTCTTGAATCCCGTGCCGGAGGTCCGGATCTGGCGGCTCGATAGCGACTCGTATGAAGAACTCTCGTGGCGGATCACACCAGGATCGGTTTGACGACATGAGCCGGCTCGACTCCGGTCAGACGGACGTCGAGCCCTTGAAACTTCGATGACAGCTTGCGGTGATCGATCCCGCAGAGATAGAGCAACGTCGCGTGGAGGTCACGGACCGGGACAACGTCCTCGACGGCTCGATAGCCCAGATCGTCGGTCGCGCCGTGGGTCACTCCCCCCTTGATTCCGCCACCGGCCATCCAGGTCGAGAAGCTGAGGATATGGTGGTCGCGGCCCGTTCCTTGTCCCATCGGCGTCCGGCCGAATTCTCCACCCCAGAGAATCAACGTATCGTCAAGCATCCCTCGTCTCTTGAGATCCATGACGAGCGCGGCGGAAGCCTGGTCGACGTCCTTCGCGGCCGACTTCATCCCCCCTTCGATATCACCGTGGTGGTCCCAAGACCGATGGTAGAGCTGGATGAACCGGACGCCTCGCTCGGCCAGCCGACGGGCCAGGAGGCAGTTCGAGGCGAAGCTGCCGTCGCCCGGCTCCTTAACTCCGTAGAGGTCGAGGACCTCCTTCGGCTCGGACTGGAAATTCGTCAATTCGGGGACACTGGCCTGCATCCGGAACGCCATCTCGTACTGGCTGATTCGGGTCTGGATCTCGGGGTCGAGCCGATCCTCGGCGAGCATCCCGTTGAGCCGATTGACTTCCTCGACCACCTGGCGCTGGGTGCTCTGGCAGACGCCATCGGGGTTGCCCACGTAGTGGACGGCATCCCCCTTCGACTGGAATTGAATCCCTTGATAACGGCTGGGCAGACAACCGGCCGACCACTGACGGGCCGAGACCGGTTGCAGGCCGGTCCGGCCTCGCGACATCAGCACGATAAAGCCCGGCAGGTCCGCCGTCTCGGCGCCGAGCCCGTAAAGCAGCCACGATCCCATGCTCGGCCGTCCTTTGAGGATCGAACCGCTGTTCATGAAAGCATGTGCCGGGTCGTGATTGATCTGCTCGGTCTGCATCGATCGGACGATGGCGATCTCGTCGGCGATCGAGCCGATATGGGGAAACAGATCCGAGATTTCCTGACCCGACTCGCCATATTTCTGAAAATTGGCGAACGACCCGCGAGCCTTGAGCACCGCCCCTTGCAACTGGGCGAGTTGTTGCCCCCTGGTGAACGACTCGGGAAACGGTTGCCCGTCGAGCCGGTTCAATTCCGGCTTGGGGTCAAACGACTCGAACTGCGACGGCCCGCCCGCCATGCAGAGATGAATGACCCGCTTCGCCCTGGCCGGGAAATGGAGTGGATCAACGGCCCCGCGAATCCGACTCGATCCGGCGGCGGAATCGTCCGCGAGCGTTGTCGAACCGATCAGGCTGGACAGGGCCAGGCCGCCCAGACCGTAAGCCGACTGACGGAGAAACGCGCGGCGGCCGAGGTCGCGTCGATAAGTCTCAAGATCGAGCGGTTTCATGAGCATTAGTACCGCGTGATGGATTCGTGGAGGTTCAGGACAACGCGGCAGACCTCGGTCCAGGCCGCCAGTTCCGCCGGATCAACGTTCGACGGCGACGGCGCGAGACCCACCTTCAGGAGTTTGGCCGCCTCGTCGCGATGATCGAGCGCTTCCACTCGCTGGCGATCCAGAAACGACTGGAGCGAAGCGGTTTCCCGAGCGGTCGCCGGCCGGGCCAGCGCCCGCTCGAAGATCCGGTCGATCCGGGCCTGATCGGTGAGAGCCGGTCCGGCCGCGATCTCACCGGCGAGAACCCGCGCCGCTTCAACGAACGTCGGGTCGTTCAACAAGGTCAACGCCTGCTGAGGTGTATTCGCGACGATCCGCGCGGCAATACATTCCTCGCGCCCGGGTGCGTCGAAATTCGCCAGCATCGGCTGGAGGAACGTCCGCTGCCAGTGCGTGTAAAGACCCCGACGATACTGGCGATCGTCGCGGTTGGGAACATAGTCGCGGTCGGGAAACTGGAGGATCGCGAAGTAACCCGCCGGCTGATACGGCTTCGCGCTCGGCCCACCGATCTCGGGATCGAGCAAGCCGGCGATCCGTAGCGCGTTGTCCCTCACAAATTCCGCTTCAAGCCGGCGCGGATTCTGCGAGCTGAGCCAGCGGTTGTTGGGGTCGGCATCGTGCAGGTCGGCGCGAAGCCGCGAATCTTGCTGATAGGTTGCCGACATGACCATTTGCTTGACCAGGGCCTTGACGTCCCAGCGCTCGCGAAAGTCGCTCGCCAGCCAGTCCAGTAGTTCCGGGTGGCTGGGCCATTCCCCCTGCGCTCCCACATCTTCCATCACCGCGCTCAAGCCGTTGCCGAAAAACTGCTTCCAGAGGCGGTTGACGAACACCCGAGCGGTCAACGGGTTCTCGGGCGACGTTAACCAGCGGGCGAGGTCGAGCCGGTTGAGCCGTCGACTCTCGGCGTCGGCGGGTTGGGGCAGGAACTTGGGAACTCCGGGTGAGAGTAACTCGCCTGACTCATCCTGCCAGTTACCTCGGGGCAGGACTCGCGTCGGCAGTGGTTCGCGGCTCTGGGTGACCATTGTCGGAACCAGGCCATCGCGGCATTCGAGGCGTTCCAGGGTCAGACGCTGATACTCCCGCAAGGCCGGGCGATCGAAACCGGTCCCGAGCAAGTAAACCGTAACCAGCGCCGTCGGGAATTTGGCCGCGTGAGCCTCATCGGTGACTGAACGGTAGGCTCCGTTGAGAACCATTGCCCCGTGATCGTCCTCGAAACCGAACGGCGAGACACTCAGCCGGAAACAACCGAGCCCGTCCCCCTTGATCGTCAGTTCGAGCTGATCCCCTTCAGCCAGCTTGATCGGCTCCTCAAGCACGTAGATGCCGGTTTGCAGCGTGTTGGCCCGGTCACGGGTCCTCACGCGTTCACCTTTGATATTATCAACCGGGACTTCGCCCGATCCGGTCCGCCAGCCATCCTTGATTCCGAGAATGGTTGAGCCATTCACATAGCGGTCGTTCTTGACGTCGGCATCGGCATGAAAGACGCCCAGCCGGGTCAGCTTCCCTTGAGCGGATTTCCGGCTGGCTTCGAGCCGGACCGTCGCGCTGGCAACCCCCTTGGTCGTGATCCGGTCGGCGTGTTCCGGTCGAGGAATCAGTTCCAGGCGGATCGAGGCCACCCAGCCCGGACCAGGCTGAAGCTGAACCTTCAGGCCGTCCTTGAGCTTCACGCCAGCATTAATCAGCAAGCTCGAATCATCATTCGTGCTGATCCCCTTCACAGATTCGTAATGCGGGACAGGCGTCGTCCAGCGATCCGGATGTTGAGCCAGATACGCGCGAG
>JAJYCH010000624.1 GCA_021778575.1 Planctomycetota bacterium | reverse complement strand
TTCCTTAGTCCTGGTCGTGCCTGGGGCGTGAGAATTGCCCGAAAACCAAGAGGGCAAAGTGGTTGCGTCGCGGAGAAGCCGCTGCGTGACCGGATCTCTCCGCGACGCAACCATGCTCTCTACATTTTTGGCCTGATGCAGCTTAACCGCGTGACGAACACCGGCAGGGTCCCCCCCAGAAAATCCGGGCAGTCCCCCGTTCCCCGCCGTTTCAGATTCTCGACCCTTGGATGTCGAAGTTCTGATTTACCCTCGGTCACTGGTGGCATCAAGAAGAGGATTGAACTCGGCAAGACCGGTCTTGCGTCGGATGGGGTGGGGCGGCTAGACTTGTGGGTCTCTGGCGGGATGTTCGGCCGTTTCGAAGGAAACGGGTGAAGATCCGGTCGACGGGTCTGACGGATAGGATGGAAGACGGGAGTCTTGGGCGATGTCGATTGACAAGAGCTTGAAGAAGGCGGGCGGCATGGGACGCGCCCGGAATGTCTTGACCCGCCCCGAGCGGATGGCCTTGCTTCAGGAAGATGACAAGTGGACGCCCGAAAAGGGGGTCTACAACCTTCCCAAGACGAAGTATCGCCGGCTGGCCCCCGGTCAGTCCGGACCGAAGCGAGTCGAGCCCAAGGCTTGATTGGAATCTCGTTCGACAATCACCCGGTCGATCCATTCAACGGTCGAGTGGGATGAGATCGATCTCGGCGGCGAGAAGAAAATCGACCTCGGTCAATCCGCCGTCGGCGTGGGTTGAGAGTTCGAGCCGGACGGTCCGATAGCTGAGGATGATATCCGGGTGGTGGTCGAGCCGTTCGGCTCGTTCGACCACCTGGTTGACAAACTCCAGGGCTCGTCGGATCGAAGGAAATTGCCAGGAGCGGACGAGCATATCGCCGAGCCGCTCCCAATCCTTCCGGGCGGCCATCCGCTCGGCGATCTCGGGTTCGTTCATCTTGGGCATGAAGACCTCAAGCACCTGAGGCGTGGTCCTCCGGCGCAGTCTGGCGTCCCAGGACCCTTCCTAGATTATTTCGCTTCCGCGGCGGGATCACAAGGGGCTATCGCAGTCCTTTCGACGTAGTCCGTGGTGGGGATCGGGGCGCTTCGATGACAATGGTGCTTGCCCTCATGTGCCTGGCCGTGGTGGCGGTCAGCCTGGTGGGTGGGCTCTTGCCGCTGGTCACGCTGCTGACCCATACCCGGCTCCAGCTTTATCTCAGCTTCGCGGCCGGAGCGATGCTCGGCGCGTCGTTTTTCCACATGATGCCCGAGGCGATCGAGAAGGGGTCGATCAACGCGCTGAACTGGACGGCGGTGGGCTTGCTCGCCCTGTTTTTCCTCGAACGATTTTTCGCGTTCCACCATCACGAGGCTCCGGCCGACCCGGCCGAACCCTGTCCGACGCACGCTCATGAACACTCGGACCACCGGGGGCACGCCGCAGGGGTGGTCGATGCCCGGGCGCCGGGCGGTCCTGGTCTGGCGAACAAGGGAACCTCGCTCCGCTGGGGAGCGGCCGCGTTTGGACTGGCGCTGCACACTCTGGGCGGCGGCATGGCACTCGCCAGCGCTGTAAGGCTTGATGGCGGAATGGGTTCGAGTGCGTTTGGCGTGTTTTTCGCCACGCTCGTCCACAAACCGGCCGACTCGTTGACAATCGTCAGTCTCATGCTCCGCGATGGCGTTCCGAAGAGACGGGCTCACCTGGTCAACCTGGGCTTCTCGCTGATGCTGCCATTGGGGGCCGCGCTGTTCTGGTTCGGGATGGAATTGCTCGGGACCTCCTCGAACACCATCACGTCCAACATGCTGGGCTTTTCGGCGGGAACGTTTCTGTGCATCGCTCTGAGCGACTTGTTGCCCGAGTTGCAGTTTCATGCTCATGACCGCTGGAAGCTCTCGGCGGCGCTGCTCGCGGGGGTCGGCCTGATGGCTCTGGCGGGACGGTTCGAGTTGAATTGATCCGAAGCGGATTGACTCGAAATGCTGGTCTCTCCGTCTTGTATCCGTCGATAACCCAAAAGATTTCTCATCAGGATTGGTGAGCCAGGTCGCGACTGCTCTCCTGCAGGGAAGCGATCGAGGGGGCCGTTGCGGAATGGAACCACGGAATCTGCCCGCTCGCTGGAATCGGGTATTTTTCCGGGCCGCCTGGCTGATCGGGATGATCGGAGGGTTGGCGTCGGCCCAGTCGCCGACGCTTCCGCCGTCCCCGGTTCCCCTGCCTCCCGCGACAAGTCCGACCGATTCCACCGCGCGTGAGGCCGCACTCGAAGCCCGGATTCAGCAACTCGAAGCGATGATGCGGCAGTTGCAGGCGAGTCAAGCAGCGCTCCTGGCGGCCAGCGCTTCGGCTCCCGATGGTTCCGCCGGAGTCAATCCGCCCGACGATGCCCGCGCCAACGCGTCGACGGAGACTCCTTCGCTGAATGGAGGCCCTCTTGCGCCTGGCCAGTCCTCGCCCCCCAATCCACCGCCGTCGGCCCGGTTCAACATGCCGCCCACCCTGACAAACAAGCCGTTGACCGGAAAGTTCGGGCCGGGATTCGAGGTCAAGACCGCCGACGAGGAATTTGTCCTCCAGTTCCACGACCTCACGCAGATCGAATTTCGCGGTTACCAGCAGGGGGGCCAGGACCCCACTCACGACACGTTCGCCCTTCCTCGACAGTGGTGGATGTTCAGCGGTCGGATCACCAGGCCCTGGGAATATTTCGTGTCGTTCCAGAACGGATTCGACACGTTCTCCGGCCTGGATATGTTCCTGAACGCTCACTACGATGACCGGGTCCAGCTCAAGGTAGGCCGGTTCAAGACGCCATTCACTTATGAATTTTACACCGAACCTGTTCAAGGGTTGATCAACCCCGAGCGGTCGCTCTTTTTCAACAACTTCGCCCTCAACCGTTCGGTTGGCGGGATGATCTGGGGCCGGTTGTTCAACCAGACAACCCCGCTTGACTACGCGGTTGGAATGTTCAACGCCGATCCCAATTCGTTCCTCGCCACCAGCGACGCCAAGAACGTCTTGGCGTTTGTCAGTTGGCGACCCTTCGCGACGTTTGTCGACTCTCCGCTCGAGAACTTCGTCTTTGGCGGTTCGGTCATGGCGGGCACCCAGACCCTCCTGCCGAACCCGGCGACATTCCGAACCGTCGTGGCGACTTCGGGTAACGCGGTCAACGGCGTTCCGTTCCTGTCGTTCAACGCGAATGCCCGAGAGTCCGGCCCTCGGGCCTTCTGGGACATCCACGCCGCCTGGTATTACCACCACCTGTCACTGATCGCGGAATGGCAGAGCGGTTACCAGGATTACGCCATGATCACCAGCCTGGCCAGCCACGACCGGATCGGCGTCGAAAGCTATTACGTCCAGACCGGCTACTTCATCACGGGAGAAACCGTGAGCGGTCGGAACATCGTCAGACCCTTGCACGACTTCGATATCCGTCAAGGTAAGGAAGGTCTGGGAGCGATCGAGCTGCAAGGCCGGTTCAACTCGTTGAATCTGACGAAAAACATCTTCAGCTCTGGCTTGGCCGACGGAAACCTCTGGACCGACAGCCGGCGCAGTGCCAAAGGCTGGCGGCGCCCCCGGGGTCGCCTGAACGCGACATGTATGTCTGGTCTGACGGCGACCACCTGTACAAAGATGCACGCATCATCTTCATGGACACGGAGAAATCGAACTGGACGTGGGACGAAACGGCCAG
>JAJYCH010000623.1 GCA_021778575.1 Planctomycetota bacterium | reverse complement strand
CTCGGCGGCCCGGCGGGTCAAGGCGTCGAGCGCCGCGTCCTTCGAGAGACCGGCGGCGATCACCTTCCGCAACTGGCTGTAGAAGTTCGCCGACGAGTTACCGGCCCCTTCGGCGGCGAAGGCAAACCGGACGTTGGCGGCGGACAGGGTCTTGGCGACGGCGACCCCTTCCTTCCCGTTATTTTCCTTCTCAACCAGAACCTCCAAAGGGTCATCGCGTTCCTCGACCGGGCGCCGGCGATATTCTGCCTCGGTCGGGACTCGTGGTTCCTCGGGGAAGTCGAGGCGAAGGACCACCGCGATATCTTTGGAGCGAAGCCGGGAGACGACCTTATTCGCCTCGCGTCCGCCGACGATGACGGCCTCGGTGCCGAACTCGTCGGCCAGGTCGAGCGAGCGATGGATCTCGTCGCGGGTATTGGCTTCCCACCAGACCGGCATGACCTTCGTCCGAGCGGCGTAGAGAGCGTCGAGCGCCGGATCATTCGCCGGGCGAGGGCCGCCGATCTTGTCGTAGAACGCCAGCCGTTCGTGGTGGTTCTGCGCGTCGAGCATCGCCTGGCGGAGATGCGAGACCACGCCCATCAGGCTTGTCGGATAAGCCGCGCCGCCGCCACCGCCGCCGGCTCGACGGCGACCGACCGGAGCGTCGGCGGGCGTGGCCGGGGTTCCGGGAGGCGAGACCGGCGCGATCGGCGTGCCCGGCGCCTGAGTGAAGTCGGCCGCGTCCAGTGTTCCGGCCATGCCGCCATGGGCATGGCCATCGTGATCCGCTTCGCCGTACATCCCCGCGCCTCGGAGAGCGGTATTGCTCATCGAGATATGCAGAGCCACCGGCGACTTCAGAACCGACTCGCGACGGGGCAGACCACTCGTGACGACCAGCGCGCTCTGGCCCGTGGCGATCGCTCCGCCCGGCGCGACCAGGACGTCGGTAAAGCCGAGCTTGCGCCGATCGTCGGCCAGCGTGCTCAGATCGAGGGCCTTGGAGACCTCATATTCGGGAGTGATCCCGTTCCGGTTGTCGGGCGGGGTCCGGGGCAGGGCGAAGTCGGCATAATTGACGGTCCGGCCTTCGCCGGTCTGCGACCTGGTCACCCCCGCGATCTGGCCCGAGGTCGTATACAGATCGATGAAGCCGGGATAGACGACCAGGCCCTTCCCTTCGATCACCTCGGCGTCATAGGGCACCTCGACCTTGTCAGCCGGGCCGACAGCAACGATCACGCCATCGCGGACCACGACCGTACCCACCTCTATGGGGTCACCCGCAACGGGGACGATCCTGGCTCCTTTGATCGCATAAGCCACGGGTTGATAATCGGGCCGGAGATCGGCCGAAAGCAACGGGACTGCCGACGAGACCGTCAAGGCGCTGGCCAGTAAAACGGCCAGCCGCCTCGTATGAATCGAGGAACGGAAGATGCCCAGCATGGAGGAGAACTCCCAGGCGGTGGATCGGAAAAATGAGCGGTTCGTGGGCGGACCGGCGGTCCATCGCGGCAAAGGGGAGAGCTCGCGCGAGGGAAAGAGTTGAGAGTAGAGGCGTCAGAGTCCCGGACCCGGCCCCAGTTTTCATTCGCATTCGCGAGGATTCCGTCTTAACATTCTCAACATCCCGACGCAAGCATCCGCAGCCTTCGATTCGGACGGGAGGGTAAGGTCCGCCCCTGGATCGCCGTCCCACCGCAATCGGCCCATCACGAGTGAAACCATCCTCCGGAGTTCGTCCCCATGACCCGGCCCTCTCGCTCAATGTTGATGATTCTCGCGCTGGTTCTCGGCGGACTTGCCACCGTTCAGGCCGACGACCCGGCGAAACCGGTTTCACTGCTGTTCTCGGCCAGTGATCTTGCCCGCCTCGCTCAAGGTATCCGGGTCAACCAGACGGGCTCCTACACGATCAAGGTCTGGACGACTGCGGGTCCACCCAACTGGTCGTTCCGTCCTGGCGATCTCCTCGAAAACCAGACGTTGATCCTCCAGCCCCAGAGTGAAGATCCCGACGGAGCACCCCGTTGGGAAACACTTGGCTCGGCCGCCCTGTCGACCGATAAGTTGCTGGTTGTCCTGATCAAGCCGATCGACCCCAAGCAGCCATCAAGTCCATCGTTGCTCAGCCTCTCCACCGATCCCGATTTCGTCCCATCCAGGACGTTGGATATCCTTCGAGGTCAGACCAAAACGATCAAACCGACCCTCGACCGCCGACGAACCGTCGTCCGGACCAACCAGGAAGGGGCGGACTTCCAGCCGCCGAGTTCGCCCCAGGCCTGGCGCGATCGGTCGAAGGCCGTTCGCGAGCAACTGCTTGTCACCCTCGGCCTCTGGCCGATGCTGCCGAAGACCGAGCTGAACCCGCGAGTCACGGGGACTCTGGAACGCGAGGGCTACGTCATCGAGAAGGTCGTTCTGGAGACCCTTCCCGGTTTCTTCCTGGCGGGCAACGTTTACCGCCCCACCAAATTCGCGGGACGTCGGCCGCTGGTCCTCTGCCCGCATGGCCACTGGCCCGAGGGGCGGATGAATATCGATGTCCAGTCGCGCTGTGTCCGGCTGGCCCAGCTTGGCTGCTTGGTTTATCTGTACGATATGGTCGGCTATGCCGACAGCAAGCCGTTCGGTCATGAATTCTTGAACGACCGCCTGCGCCTCTGGGGTCTGAGCTTGCCCGGCCTCCAGACCTGGAACAGCATCCGGGCGCTCGACTGGCTCCTGACCCGACCGGATGTCGATTCGACCCGGGTCGGGATCACCGGAGAGTCGGGCGGCGGGACTCAGACCTTCTTGCTGACCGCGATCGACCAGCGGATCAAGGTCGCCGCGCCCGTCGTGATGGTCTCCGACGGTTTTCAAGGAGGTTGTGTCTGCGAGAACGGCGCGGGCTTGCGGATCGGGACCGATAACATCGAGTTCGCCGCGCTCACGGCTCCTCGGCCGATGAAGCTGGTCGGTGCCACCGGCGACTGGACCGCGAGGACCATGACCAATGCCTTCCCCTCGCTCCAGATGGTTTACGCCCAGACCGGCGCGACCAACCACATTAGCGCCGAGGTCTTTAACTTCCCGCACAACTACAACCAGACCAGCCGGAACGCCATTTACAGCTTCCTCGCTCACTGGCTCCTGGGGAACGACGACGTCAGCTCGACCCGCGAAGGGACCATCAAGCTCGAAGACCCGAAAGACCTGTTCGCCTTCAACGAGAGCACCCCTTACCCGTCCGACGCCAGGACTCCGGCCCAGCTCGAAACCGAGCTCGTCGCCGTCGTTGGTCGCCAGCTCGACAAGCTCGCCCCCGGTGAGCACGCGGCGTCGTGGGAAGCGAGCCGGGATCTCTTGAGCACATCCTTGAAGGTCCGCGTCGGCCTGGAAGTACCGGTCCCTCGCGAGACGCTTGCCCGCGAAGTCCGCCGAGCCCAGCGCGACGGGCTCACCATCGTCCATTCCACCGTCGGCCGACGCGACAAAGGGGAAGTCATCCCCGTCGTCCGGCTCATTCCCGCGCAGTCCAACGGTCGATTAACGATCCTGTTCACGCCGCGAGGCAAGGCCGATCTGACCACGCCCGAAGGAGCGCCGACAGCGCTGGCCCAAGCCCTGCTCGATCGCGGCCAGTCGGTCGTCGGGTTTGACCCGTTCCTGATCGGTGAGTCGTTCGACCCGTCTGAAAAACGACCGACGCCGCTCTATTTTGACTGTTATAACC
>JAJYCH010000622.1 GCA_021778575.1 Planctomycetota bacterium | reverse complement strand
CCAGGCCTATCGGACAACAATCGGCTCCAGCGGCAGGAGGATTGCAAAGTCTGGTAGGGTCCGCTGTGCGGACCGTGGGTTCGGCCTTCGCCCGACCACGGGGCAACAACCGGACCTTCGAGATTTGAGGATCGAAACCACGGTCCGCACAGCGGACCCTACAATTGTCCGATCGGTTTGTAATCCTCCTGTGTCATTCGATGGCTCGCCGCGACTTCTCTGGTATAACGGGAGACTCCGTGGGTCGAAACCGAATGGCCTGCTCCTGGTCAATGGCGAAGGACTGGAATTTCGGGACCGTCGATTTCCCCGCGCGTTCGACTCTCCACCTCGGACCGAGGCTGATCATGATCCGACTTCCGTTCTCGCCGGTGTTTCCGAGCCTGGTCTTCCTGTCGCTGTTCATGGTCCCCACCGGTTCGGACGATCGGCCTGATCTGACGGTGGCCGACTTTGAAGGGACCAGCTATGCCCCATGGTCGGCCGAAGGACCGGCCTTCGGCACCGCGCCGGCCCGAGGGGCCTGGCCCGGCCAGATGGCCGTCGAAGGGTTTGCCGGACAAGGGCTGGTCAACTCGTTTCAGGGGGGCGACGACTCGACCGGCACTCTCACCTCGTCGCCGTTCGTGATCGAGCGAACGCATCTGAGCTTCCTGATCGGCGGCGGCAAGTATCCGGGTCAGACTTGCATCGACCTCCTGCTCGACGGAGCCGTGGTCCGGACCGCGACCGGCCCCAATGACCGGCCCGGCGGATCGGAACGGCTCGAATGGGAGTCGTGGGATGTCGCCGATCTTGCCGGCAAGTCGGTCGTCGTGCGAATTGTCGACCAGCGCAAGGGAAGCTGGGGGCACATCAATGTCGACCAGATCGTCCAGTCCGATCGGAGCCGGGGAATCCTCGCCAAGACGCGCGAACTGCCAATCGAAGCCAGGTATCTCTATCTGCCAGTCGACGAAAAGGCGCCGAATCGCCGGGTCAAGGTGACGGATGGAACCTTGATCCGCGAATTCGACATCAAGCTAGCCGAGGGAAATCCGGCGTATTTCGCTTTTCTCGACCTCACACCCTTTCGAGGCAAGCAGATCCAGATCGAGACCCGTCTGTCGGTCGATTCCAAAGCTCTGGAGGGGATCAGGCAAGAGAATCTGCTCCCCGACCACCTGAAACTCTATGGCGAGCCGGGACGGCCGAAGTTCCATTTCACGTCGCGCCGGGGGTGGTTGAACGATCCCAATGGCCTGGTTTTCTTCGAAGGGGAATATCACCTGTTCTACCAGCACAACCCTTATGGATGGGACTGGGGAAACATGCACTGGGGGCACGCGGTGAGCCCCGACCTGATCCACTGGTCGGAGGAGCCGATCGCGATCTACCCGCGAAATTATGGCGACTGGGCGTTCTCGGGCAGCGCGGTGGTCGATCGCCAGAACAGCTCGGGTTTTGGCGATGGATTCGCGCCGCCGCTGGTTGGAGCGTACACCAGCACCGGTCGGGGTGAGTGCATTGTCTTCAGTCGCGACCGGGGGCGAACGTGGTCGGAATTCGCGGGCAACCCGGTGGTGAAGCATGCCGGGCGTGACCCCCGGTTGCTCTGGCACGAGCCGTCGAAACGGTGGGTGATGGCGGTTTATGACGAGACCGATGGACGTCGAGACGTGGCGTTCTACACCTCGGTCGACCTCAAGGCGTGGACCTTCGCCAGCAAGATCAGTGGATTTTACGAGTGTCCCGACCTCTTCGAGCTACCCGTCCAGGGCGACCCCGGCCGGAAGCTCTGGGTGCTCTCGGCCGCCGATGGCGAATACCAACTCGGCCAGTTTGACGGCAAGGTTTTCACGCCCGAGCCCGGTGGCAAGCACAAGCTCTGGCACGGCAACTTTTACGCCGCGCAGACCTTCAGCGACGAGCCCAAGGGGCGACGCATCCAGATCGGCTGGGATCAAGGAATCGGCTTTCCCGGCGAGCCCTTCAACCAGCAGATGAGCATCCCTTGCGAGCTGACGCTCCGTCCGACCGAGCAAGGCGTCCGGATGTTCGCCGAGCCGGTGGCCGAACTCGACACGCTCCGGAATGGCTCGCGCTCTGTCGCCAACAGTTCGGCAACCAGTGGCGAAATCAACACCAGCATGCCGGTCGGCGACCTCTTTGAGCTGAATCTCGTCGCCGAGGTGGGCAATTCCGGAGTGCTGACGCTGACCTTCCCGGGCGCGAGCCTGAGCTACGACCCGTCGAAGAAGCTCCTTACCTGCAACAAAGTCTCGGCTCCGCTCGAACCAATCGAGGGCCGGATCAAGCTGAGATTACTGGTCGACCGCGGCTCGGTCGAGGTCTTCGGCAACGACGGTCGGGTCGCGATCGTCCAGGGGCTGAAAGATCGCGAACAGGCCGCTCCGGTCGTGAAGGCCAGGTTCACCGGGACCGACAAGCGGTCGATCCAGATGGAGATGAACACGCTCCGGTCGACCTGGCGGTGAGGATCACCCGGCTTCCGTCCTCGAGCTCGTTACCAGGGCCTCGTCGCTCGCCAGATCCGGTCGCGAATGGCTCGCCACCGGGGTTCATCGGGCGGCGCGACGACGATCAGGTAGTCGAGACCGAGGAGGTCCAGTTCACGAAGCCAAAAATAAAGAAGCCTTGAAGCATAAATTGGTTTAAAAGTGACGAAGAGTCTGCCGTGTGAGGTGAATGAGTTTCCGGGGCCGTTCCAGCCTTCGGGAAGTCCGCCGATGGCGAGCACGGCGAACTGGCCGATGATTGGTGACTTCGGCAGGTTGTCTCGTTCCACGCGGTAGGCCCGGGTTCTGGGTGCGTAATGAACGTCCATCTGTCCCGGGCTTTTCGCCGGTTCTGCCGCGTGCCCGAGCGAGACGACCGTCTCGCCGAGAACCTCGGCAATCTGCTCCATCGTGATCTCGCCGGGCCGGAGGACCGTCGGTAGGTCGGACGAGAGGTCGAGGACGGTCGACTCGATCCCGACGGTTGTCGGACCCGAGTCGAGGATCAGGTCAACCTTGCCGTCGAGGTCGGCGAGGACGTGCTGAGCAAGAGTCGGCGAGACTCCCAGCGATCGATTGGCGCTCGGCGCGGCGATCGGCCGACCGGCTTCGAGGATCAACCAGCGAGCCACGTCGAGCCGAGGGACCCGGACTCCGACCGTGTTCTGACCGGCGGTCACGATATCGGGAATATGCCGCGACCGGGGCAAGACCAGCGTCAATGGACCTGGCCAGAACTGCTCGGCGAGAATCTCGGCCTGATCGGGCCAGATCATCACGCAATCCTGGGCGCTCACCCGATCGGCGACATGGACGATCAGCGGATTGGTCGAAGGACGCCCCTTGGCGGCGAAGATCCGGGCGACTGCCTCGGGATTGGTTGCGTCGGCACCCAGGCCGTAGACAGTTTCGGTGGCGAAGGCGACGAGCCCGCCGCCTCGGAGGATCTGCGCCGCTTCGGCGATGACCTCCGGGTCGGGCTGGTTGGGGTCGGCCTTGAGGATTCGAGTGCTGGGCATGACGATCATGCCTTATCGAAAGAATGGTGGGCCGAGCCCACCCGACAAATGATCAAGCGTCCTCGGCGATCCGGTCGAGATAGGCGGCCTTTAGCTCGTCGTAGGCTGCTTCTCTCTGGTCGTAGAGCCGTTTTAGCGGTCGAGGCTCGTGACGTGCCAGGGCGTAGGCGGTCATCAAGGGCAGGGCGATCGTGCTA
>JAJYCH010000621.1 GCA_021778575.1 Planctomycetota bacterium | reverse complement strand
CGCGAGCCCGGTCAAGTGGCACATGGCCCACACCACCTGGTTCTTCGAGACGTTCCTGCTCAAAGCCGTGATTCCCGACTATCAGCCGCGATTCCCGCAATACAACTACCTGTTCAACTCCTATTACAACACGATCGGCGAACGGATCGCCCGCGACAAGCGCGGTCTCCTCTCGCGACCTTCCATCAGCGAAGTCTGGCGTTATCGTCAGGAAATCGACGCGAGGATGGAGGACTGGTTGGCGAACGTCGACGAGGCGACGCTGGCTCAGTACGCGCCGATCCTGGTTCTGGGCCTGAACCACGAACAGCAGCATCAGGAACTGATCCTGACCGACCTCAAGCATGCCTTCGCCAGTAATCCACTTCGGCCGATCTATCGCGACCGCGAGCCCGACCAGTCCTCGACTGTCACTCCCTTGACCTGGTCCCGTTTTGGGGCGGGAGTCCGTGAGATCGGTCATCACGGTGATGCCTTCGCGTTCGATAACGAAGGACCCAGGCATTCGGTTTACGTCCAGGCGTTCGAGCTGGCCAATCGCCCGACCACGAACCGCGAGTATCTGGCGTTCGTGAACGACGGTGGCTACGACCGCCCCGAATTCTGGCTTTCAGATGGCTGGGCCGCCCGGAAACGACTCGGCTGGACCAGCCCGCTCTACTGGGAACGGGCCAACGACGAATGGTCGACGATGACCCTGGCCGGGATGATCCCGCTCCATCTCGACGAGCCGGTCACACACGTCAGCTTTTACGAGGCCGACGCCTTCGCCCGCTGGTCCGACGCCCGGCTCAGCACCGAGGCCGAGTGGGAGATTGCCGCGACAGATCGCCCAATCGCCGGCAATTTTCTCGAATCAGGCCGCTATCACCCCGCGCCGATGAGCCTCGACGAAGACGGCCTGATCCAGATGCTCGGCGACGTCTGGGAATGGACGATGAGCCCATACTCGGCCTACCCCGGCTATAAACCAGCCGCCGGAGCACTGGGCGAATACAACGGCAAGTTCATGTGTAACCAGATGATCTTGCGCGGAGGGTCGTGCGCCACACCGCTCTCGCACATCCGTACCACCTACCGCAACTTCTTCGGCCCCGAAGCGCGATGGCAATTCTCAGGGATCAGGCTGGCCCGCTTCTGAAAAAGCGGGTAGCGGGTAGCGGGTAGCAGTCAGCGAAGAGAAGAATCCCTCTGACTACCCGCTACCCGCTGACTGCTAGCCGCTGACTGCTACCCGCTTTGAGAGCGACCTGCTAGCCGCTGACTGCTACCCGCTTTGAGAGCGACCTGCTACCCGCTGACTGCTACCCGCTTTGAGAGCGACCTGCTACCCGCTATTCGTTCAAATATGCACCGACTCACCCATTGCCTGGCCGGCGGCTTCCATCACGGCCTCGGAGAAGGTCGGGTGCGGGTGCATGGCGTGGAGGATCTCTTCCTCGGTCGCTTCGAGCTTCTTGGCCATCACCAGCTCGGCGATCAGTTCGGTCGCCTGCGAGCCGACGAGATGGGCACCCAGAAGCTCGCCGTGCTTCTTGTCGAAGATCAGTTTGACGAACCCTTCGGTCTCATCCGCCGCCTGGGCCCGGCCGCTGGCGATGAACGGAAACTTACCGATCCGGAGTTCGTAGCCGGCTGCTCTGGCCGCCCGCTCGGTCAGGCCGACGCTGGCGACGCCGGGGTCGGTATAGGTGCAGCCCGGGACGTTCGAGTAGTCGACCGGATGAACCTTCTTGCCGCAGAGCGACTCGATGCACGAGATCGCCTCATGGTGCGCCACGTGAGCGAGCCAGGGCGGCCCGATCACGTCGCCGACGGCGTAGATCCCCGGGACGTTGGTGACGTAGCCCTTCTTCGGGTCAACCTTGATGTGCCCCTTGTACAGTTCGACGCCAAGGCTATCGGCGAAGACCCCTTCGACGTTGCCCAGAACGCCGATCGAGACGAGCATCACCTCGGCCTCGAAGGTTTTCGAGCCCTGGGGAGTCTCGACCTCGACCTTCACGCCGGACGGCGACTTGGTCACCTTGCCCGTCTTCGAGCTGGTGAAGATCTCGATGCCGCGACGGGTCAGGCTCTTACCCAGAGCGGCGGATGAGTCGTCGTCCTCGCCGGGCAAAACGCGATCTTGCAGTTCGATGACCGTGACCTTGGTGCCGATCGCGTTGTAGAAGTAGCCGAATTCGAGGCCAATCGGCCCCGCGCCGATGATCAGCATCGACTTCGGCTGGGTCGTCAGCGACATCGCCTCCTTATACGAGATGATCTGCTTGCCATCGAACTCGGCGCCGGGCAAAGGCCGAGGACGGACGCCGGTGGCGACCACGATCGACTCGGCCGTGACGGTCTGATCGCCGATCTGGATCTTGTTCTTGGCAACGACCTTGGCCACGCCGATCCTGTGCTCGACCTTGTACTTCTTGAACAGGGACTCGATCCCCTTGTTCAGGTTTCCGGCCACGCTCCGGCTCCGACCGATCATCTGGCCGAAGTCCCACTTGGCGTCGCCCGAATACCCGAACGCCTTACCGTGGCGCGAGATCAGCTCGACCAGGTGGGCATTGGTCAGCAGCGCCTTGGTCGGGATGCAGCCCCAATTCAGGCAGATTCCACCGAGTTTGTCCCGTTCGACGCAGAGCACGCGCTTGCCAAGTTGAGCCGCGCGGATCGCCCCGGCGTAGCCCGCGGGCCCTCCGCCGATCACGACGATATCGAAATCGTAAGCCATTGGTTCCCTTCGAGAATCACCGATGTCGCGTCGAGTGGCGGAGTCGCGTCAAGGTTCAATCACAAGATCAAAGCAGCATCAAGGTCGGCTCTTCGAGCAGCCCCTTGAGGGTCCGGAGGAACTCGGCGGCGAGTGCCCCGTCGACCGCGCGGTGGTCGGCGGTCAGGTTCACGGTCATCACGGTGCCGATCTTGAGCGTGTCGCCCACGACGATCGCCCGCTTCTCGGCGGCTCCGACGGCCAGGATTCCGACCTGCGGGAGGTTCAGGATCGCGTCGAACGACTTGACGCCGTACATCCCCAGGTTGCTGATCGTGAACGTCCCGCCGGTGAGCTGGGTGGAGGTCAGCTTGCCGGTCCGGGCAGCCTCGACCAGGGCTTCCGAGCCGGTCCGGATCTCCTTCATGCCGAGCGTGTCGGCATTGTGGAGGACCGGGACGATCAGGCCCCCTTCAAGCGCCACGGCGATCCCGACGTTGACCCCTTCGTGCTCGACGACCGCCTCGGGCTCGAACGTCGCGTTCACTCCCGGATGCTTGCGGAGCGAGAGCGCCACGGCTTTGGTCACGAAGTCGCCGACGGAGAGCTTGATCTTCTCGGCCGCGAGCTGCTTGTTGAGCCGTTCACGGATCGCGACGACCTGATCGACGATGATGTCGACCGTGACGTGGATCTCGGGAGCTTGCTGCTTGGCCTGGACCATCCGGGAGGCGATCGTCTTCCGCATCGGCGAGTGCGGGATGCGTCGGGTGCCACCGGCAGGCTTGGCCACGGCGGGAGCCGACTTCGTCGCGGCGGGCGCGGCACCACCGGCGGGACGCGAGGCCAGGAACGCCTCGACATCGCTCCGGATCACCCGACCACCAGGGCCGGTCGGCGGAACGTCGCCGATGTTCACCTGGGCCGAGGCGGCGACCTTGCGGGCCAGCGGGCTCGACTTGACCCGACCACCACTGTGAACCTCGGTCGCGGTCGGCGAACCGTGG
>JAJYCH010000620.1 GCA_021778575.1 Planctomycetota bacterium | reverse complement strand
GCCGGTCGGTTCCGCCAGATCTTCGTCCGGATCGTCCGGACTTCGCCCAGAACGCGATTGCAACTCGAACGGCAAGACGAGAGAGCCAGTGCGGAGGATGGTGGAATCGGCTTCTCGATCAACGAGATGGCCGAAATCGGCGAACGGATGCTTCGCGACATCGGTCTGACCGACGGCTTTGCCCGGCTCGTGATCCTGCTCGGCCATGGATCGAAGAGTCAGAACAATCCGCATCTTTCCGCCTATAACTGCGGAGCCTGCGGAGGGTCGGCCGGTGGCCCGAACGCCCGGGCGGTCGCTCAGATCCTGTCCGACCCCGGAGTCCGCGAACGACTGGCGGCGAACGGCTTGCCGATCCCCGGCGAGACCGTGTTTGTCGGTGGAAGCCACAACACGTGTGATGATTCGCTGACGTATTACGACCTCGATCGGGTGCCGGATTCGCATCGGAGTGAACTCGAATCCGTCCGACAGTGGATCGATTCGGCGGCCGAGCGCAACGCCCACGAGCGTTGTCGACGGTTCATGTCGGCCCCTTTGACCCTCTCGTTCGCGGCGGCTCGCGACCATGTCGCGGAACGATCCGAAGACCTGGCGCAAACCCGGCCCGAACTGGGCCATGCGACCAACGCCATCACGGTCGTCGGGCGACGCGAATGGACCCGAGGTCTCTTTCTCGATCGCCGGGCGTTCCTGGCCTCTTACGACCCCGCCGCCGACGATGCCGAACAGTCGATTCTCACTCGCGTCCTTCAGGCGGTCTTCCCGGTCTGCGCCGGGATCAACCTCGAATATTACTTCTCCAACGTCGATAATCAGGGGTTTGGTTGTGGCACGAAACTGCCGCACAACCTGGCCTCGCTCCTGGGAGTGATGGACGGCGCGGCCAGCGATCTCCGAACCGGGCTTCCCTGGCAGATGGTCGAGATCCACGAGCCGATTCGCTCGCTGTTCGTGATCGAGACCACGCCCGAGGCGATGCTCCGGATCATGGATCGTCACGAAGCCATCGGGCGGCTTTGTCGGAACGGCTGGATTCAGCTTGCGGTGCTCGACCCCCGGTCGCGTGATCTGAGCCTGTTTGATGCCGGGAAATTCCGACCTTACGAGCCGCAAGCGACCATGATTCCACGATCTCCGTCGTCGGCTGAGTGGTATCGGGGCTGGCGCGACCACCTGGAATTCGCGGAGATTGGCGAAGACACGCCCGTCGTTCCGGTCGAGCCGACGCTAAGGAGTGACGGTCGATGATTGAGCAGTGGCTTCTGCAATCCCTCGGTCTGTTGGTCGTCGGCAGTCCGTTGCTCCTGACTCTGGTCATGGGCGTCTCGTCGCTGATGGGCTGGAAACTCTCCGAACGACGGATCGCCCGGTTCACTTACCTGGCGATCTTGACCGGCCTGGCGGCGGCCGTCGGCGTGCTGTTGACCATGTTGATCACGGGAACCCGACACGTACCGATCGCGATCGGTAACTGGGTGCGAATCCCCCATTATCAATTCTCGATCAAATTCGTGTTTGATCGGCTCTCGGTTCCGCTGGTGATCCTCTCATATGTGCTCAGCGGCACCATCGGGGCCTTCGCGACCAAATACATGCATCGCGAAGCGGGATATAATCGCTTCTTTATGCTCTATTCGCTTTTTGTTCTCGGGATGGTGACGACCTGCCTGGCGGCGACGATCGAGACGTTGTTCACCGGCTGGGAACTGGTCGGTCTCTCATCGGCCTTGCTGGTCGCGTTCTTTCAGGATCGCCCGGCCCCGGCGCGGAATGCGCTGTCGATCTGGGTGATTTATCGGTTCTCCGACGCCGCGCTCCTGCTGGCGGCGGTGGCGATGCACCATGCCAGTGGCGTGGGAGATTTCGACAAGCTCCTGGGCGGAGGGGACTGGCCGTTCGAGGTCTCGGTCGTCACGCCTTCGCTGGCGCTTCTGGTGGGCCTCCTGCTGTTGATGGCCGCGGCGGGGAAGTCGGCGCTGGTCCCATTCTCGGGCTGGTTGCCGCGTGCGATGGAAGGACCGACTCCCTCCAGCGCCGTGTTCTATGGCGCGTTGATCGATCGGTCCGTCCTCCTTGCCGGAGCCGTGATCTTGATCGGATTGACGACGGCCGTCTATGCGTATCTGGTCGGCCGCGTGCAGACCGATATCAAGTCGGCGCTGTCGTTCGCGTCGCTCTCACAGGTCGGGATCATCGTGGCGGAAATCGGTTTCGGGCTGCACTATATCCCGCTGTTTCACCTGATCAGCCACGCGAGTCTCCGGACGCTCCAGTTCATCAGGGCGCCGAGTCTCCTTCAAGACTACCGGATGCTTGAGGACGCCATCGGTCGGAGGCTGGCGCGGCCCGATTCGCCCTGGCGACGGCCTGGTAAACCGACGTACTGGGACTTTCTCTATCGGTTTAGCCTCGACCGTGGTTACCTCGACGTCTTGTTGCGCGACTATCTTGTTTATCCGTTCGTCAAGGGCCTCCGGTGGTGCGACGCCCTGGAACGGCGCTGGACCGACTTTCTGGCCGGTGGGGTCTCGCGAGAACCCGACCAGGTGGCACCGCATCTCGGCACGATTGAAGAGAACTCATGAAATTTCTCGCGTTGCCCTGGCTCGAAATGGCGATCGGGATCGCGTTCGTCGGGTCGATTTTCGTACTCTTCTTCCGAGACCCCGTCCGCGTGTTTCGCTGGGCGGTGGTCTTCACCGCCTCCGCTTTCGCGGCGACGTTCATGGCCTGGTTGGCGTTCTATCTCGACACGCCGATCGACTTGATTCGCCGGTCGAGCCCGCAGATGTACCTGTTCGGGCAGCTTGTGTTCAAGCTGGACGAGTTAAGTTCGCCGCTGGTCCCCGCGATCGCCTTGATGCACCTGTTGATCGTGGTGGCGACGGCACGAACTCATATGAGGCGGTTTTCCTCGTCCTGGTCGATGATCGCGGAAACGATCAAGCTCGCGACGTTCTCGTGTACGACGCCCTGGATCTTGATTGGCCTGCTCTCGATCGCGACCATTCCGCCGCTGATCGAATTGCTCCAGCGGGGCCGCTCGATCCGGGTTTACGCGGCGCACATGGGTTTGTTCGTCGGCTTGCTGGTCCTGGGCTGGTCGGCTGTCTGTCTGAGCGGAACGACAGCGGGAATCGCGCCCTGGTGGGCCACGCTTCCGCTCTTGCTGGCGATCCTGGTCCGATGCGGGACCGTCCCCGCGCACTGCTGGCTGACCGATTGGTTTGAGCACGCCTCGCCCGGAATCGCGCTCCTGTTCGTCTTGCCGCTGGGCAGTGTCTATGCCGCGGTTCGCCTGGTCTTGCCGATCGCTCCCGGATGGGTTCTCGTCAGTATCGGTCTTCTGTCATTGTTCACGGCGATTTATGCGTCGGGAATGGCCACGATTCAACGCGATACCCGACGGTTCTTTGCCCATCTGTTTCTGAGTCACTCCTCTCTGGTTCTGGTCGGCCTCGAACTCCATACCGATCTGTCGCTGACCGGAAGTTTTTGTCTCTGGTTCTCGGTCATTCTATCGCTCGGCGGGTTCGGGCTGACGCTCCGGGCGCTTGAGGCCCGCTTCGGCCGGCTCTCGCTGGCCCGGTTTCATGGTCTTTACGACCATTCACCAACCTTGGCGGTTTGTTTCCTGTTGACCGGTCTGGCGAGCGTTGGATTCCCGTTCACCCTGGGTTTCATCTCGACCGAGATCCTGGTCGATAGCGCAG
>JAJYCH010000619.1 GCA_021778575.1 Planctomycetota bacterium | reverse complement strand
GAATGTAGGGTAAGGCTTGCCCTGCCGTTGTGTTGGTCGCCGCTCTCTACGGGTTTATTGCGACCACGCCGCGCTACGGGAAATGGCCGAATTCGCCGCCGTTCAGGTTCTCGAATCGGACCTCGTGGATGGTCGATCAGCCCGGCTTCCGGAGCATCGGCAGCGGGATGTAGAAGGTCTTGTACCGACCGCCGTTGGAGAACAACGGCCCGGTAGGGTCTTCGACCAGCACGGTCGCTCGCTGGGTGATCCGGTTCACCCGGCCCACATGCGTCTGGCCGTCGAAGTCGAACGCGACCTGGTCGCCGATCCGGATCGCGTGGTTCGTGGCGGCGATCTCGCGAGGCGTGACCAGGTTGTGAACCACCGCCTTGTGACCGAAAATCGACCGCGCCAGGGTTTGAAACAGCGGCCCCTTGCAGTTCGAGACATCGGTGGCCAGGAACTCGGCCAGGTGCAAGAGTTCGTGCTCGAAGACGCGCTGAAGGGCCTCCAGTCGATCGACGCAGATCAGCCCGACGACCTCGACCGGACGGTCGATATCGCTGAAGGTCTGGAACAGCAGCAACGTCGAGATCGCGATCTCGTAACGGGCCAGTGATCCCGGTGCTCGCGACCTGGTCCGGCTGGTCTTGCCGCCGGCGTTGGTCATCCGGCTCGACAGGCGAAAACCGATCGGAAACGCCCGGTCCTCGCGGAGCATCGCCTCGATCAACCCGCCAAAGAACTCGGCGTCATAGAGGGCGAACAGCCGGGCAAGGTCGGCCGGGGCGATCGCCTCGAAGTTCGCCGACTTGACGTGCGGCGAAGTGGCGATCGCCGTCCGGTGAATCCGCCGGGCCTTGGTCAGCGCCTCATCGTCGGTATGTTTGAGAGCCAGGAGCCGTTTCAGCCGGTCAGCGCCCGCCATCAGGGCACCGGCACGAACTGGACGGCGTCGGCGATCACGAATCCATCGGTGCCCACGTTGCCGATTTCGACATATCCGGCTGTTCCTTCCGGAAACAGAAACTGCCCGAGAATAATCGGCTCGTTGTCCTTGGTGGGCTTGCGCTGATCGATTGTGATCGTCTGATCGGGTCCGTCGGCGTGGATTCGAACGGCCGTCCGGGTCGACCGATTCGGGTGCGCGGTCGAGTAGAACCGGACCTCGTACTTGCCAGCCCTGGGCAGTTTGGGGGTGAACCGGATCTTCGCCTGACCATTCCCCTTGCCGCCATCGTGAACATACCCTTCGCCGACGAACGGGCTCGACGAAGTCGACGGCGACCAGTCTCCCTCCTTCGAGGCCGCCAGGTCGTCAACGACCACGCCCGGCATCCGGGCCGGGTCGAGAGCCCCCGAGACCACCCGGTTCGTGGCCGGCAACCTCTCCGGGTCGAGAATCGCCCCTTGCTCGACGAGCTTCGCCTTCAACGTAGGGAACAGGAGCGCCTGGACGGGAGTCTTCTGGTCGATCGCCAAACTCGCGGCGACCCCCGATGCCTGACCGAGAATCATATAAACCGGCTCCATCCGGATCGTCCCGTAAGCGACGTGCGACGCCGACATGCAGACCGGGACCAGGAGGTTCGAGCATTCCTCGGGTTTCGGAACCAGGCTCCGATACGGAATCGCGTAAGGGCGGACCCGGACCTGGAAATCCCCTTCGTTGAGAACCGAGCCGTCGCCCTGGACGAGCCGCTGGACGTGGTGCGAGTCGGTATTATACGAGCCCAGCCCGACCGAGTCCCCCTTGGCCCGGTTGGTCATGATGTCGTCCTGGGTCATGAAATACGCGCCGACCATCCGGCGGGCCTCGCGGACGTAGAACTGGTGCGGCCAGTGGTCGGTATCGAGAAATTCATCCTTCGCCAGTCCCCACTGGTTCATCTCGTCGTGGAGCGGCTGGGGGACGCGCGGGTCGTTGGCCAGGAAGTAGAGGAACCCCTGGACATAGGCGACGTGATCCTTCTCAACCCTGATCCGGGTGAGAGTGTCCCCCTCGGGATAGTCCCAGTTAGCGCCGATGTGGTCGGTCGAGAACGGGCCGTTATTGTTGGTGTCGGTCTTGCCGTTGGGCAAGCGGACCGGGTTCATGAGCTGGCCGACCTTGAGGTTCGGCTTCCGGGCGAGGTAGCGAAAGAGCAGCTCATACCGCGCGGGGTCGTACCCCTCGGGCTTCGGGAACGGAACCTGGTTCTCTTTCCGGTCGGTCATGCAGAGCCGATAGTTATAGGCCTGAATCTTCCGATCAGCCGATCCCGGCAGAGCGACCGGGGAGTCCTGGATGCCCGGCAGCGGCTTGCCGTCGAAGCCGAAGGCCGGAACGGCGACCGGCCACTGGTGGGCCGGGCTATGCTTCTGGACGCCGGCGATCGACTCGCCAAATTCCTGAATGCCTTCGCGGCCGATCCGGTTCGAGACCCCGGCGGCGGCCATCAGGTCGCCTTCGTAACTGGCGTCGATGAACATCGAGCCCGCGAACTCATCGCCATGAACCGTTGTGATCGAGACGATCCGGGCGCCGTCCCGCGCGATCTTGTCGATTGGCGAGTTGAAGACTATTTCGGCCCTGGACTCGACCAGCATCTGATGAAAGATCGCCTCGGCGACGTGGGGCTCGAAGAGGAAGCCGTCGGAGCAATCCTTGACCTGGGGCGAACTTGGGCCGTACTTCTCGGTGTAATGGTCGAGGACCCGGCGGAAGAACTCGCGAGAGACCCCACCGATCGCCGCGCGGTTGCCGAAGTCGGTCGCGCCGAGACCGCCCGACACCATCCCGCCGACGTGCCGGCCCGGAGCGACGAGAATGACGGACTTCCCCTCGCGAGCCGCCGAGACCGCCGCGACGACTCCGCCCGCCGAAGCCCCGTAGACCACGACATGGGCCGAGACCTTTCGGCGCTCGCTGCCGCGCGACACCCCCTCGAAAGTGGGCAGAACCAGCAGAAGCAAGGTTGGGAACCGGAGGAAACGGAACCAGAATACGGGCCGCGACATGGTTTTCGGACTCCCGACTCGATCGGTCAGCAAAATCGTTCTCGACCAGGACTCGACACCCCCGGACTGGTCATTACAACCGGGTTCCCGGCGATTCTCAAGCCCCTGGGATGAGTCCCGACCCAGAGTTGACACTTCGTCGAGGAAAAACCGAGAGCCCTTGTAGACAACGAGCTGTCGTGTCCGTTACTCATTTGACGAGTCCTGATGAGAGAACTCGATCGAAAAGGAGAGAACCCGATCGAAATCGGGATCATTGGGTTTGCAACGCGGCCCGGTCGTGTTATTTTCCTGAACTTCCGATCGGGCGATGTTGCCCGAAAAAACTGATTGTCCCCTGGAGAAGACCGGCATGACGCCCGTCCTCGAAGTCGCGCGGCGCTCGCTCGTCACCGAAGAATTTGTCATCGCGGCTCAGATTGTCCAGCGAGCCGCCGAGGCTCTGGCCGAAGAATCCTCCGAAGCCCACGACGTTGATCGCTATCTCCTCGTCGCCGATCGGATTTCAGCGGCTCTCGATCTCGCTCGACCGAGCCGCCAGCGTATCCTGCGGACCTCGCCTGCCCTCATCGAAAAATCGGGCCGAACTCGAACTCTGATCGAGATGATCGAAGCCGAGACCGGTGACGAAGCCGCCCGACTCAGGCTCGCCAAGCTCCTCTTCCGGGCTCTGATCTGGCAGCCCGAAACGTTTCCCCAGTCCCCCGGCTGATCCCGCCAGCACCCGCGAAAAGTGAGCG